>JANPGR010000107.1:0-3477 GCA_031424015.1 Candidatus Nomurabacteria bacterium | reverse complement strand
ACTGATTTTTCATTAGTTACGAGAGAAGAATTACAGAGAGCTGAGGATCTACTTAACGGGAGACCAAGAGCCTGTCTAGAATTTGCTTTTCCGAAAGAAAAGTTCTATGATTTGGTTGCGTTAGATTGTTGAGACCGCCTTGTTTAAAAATACGAACTTTGCATCTAGACTACTCTCTCTCTTTACTTGTCAATGGTTTTTATGAAGGAATACAACAAGGCCGAATCGCTCCGCGATTCGGCCCTGTTGTATCTTGTATTATGTTTTCTTGCTATTTTTGCATTCTCTCTACCTACCCCAACGGTTGTACCCTCTCCACCTTTGACAATGTCTCTACGAATTCAAATATAGCCTGCTTGCGATCCAGCATCGGCTCGAACGAAGTCACAAAACTCACGATAGTAGCAATACTACCTTTGTCATTATACTCGAACGTAATTTTATATTTTACTCCTGCATAACTCTTGAAATTCCCCACATCCGCCAGCGTCCTCTCGGGCAGATACCCATCGAGGAATTCCTGTAGTTTGCGCAACCAATCAGTAAAAGTATCAGTCCACACATCTCGATTATAGATCAAACTCACGACCACGCGCCTATGATCGCGAGTGCGCAGTTCCCGACGTTCAACAGTTTTCTGAAAAAAGACATAATTGGGCACTTGGTACAATTTCCCATTATTCTCCCCCACTTCATCGTGTCCTGCAACGGCAGTATAAAATGGCTTTACCGAAACGATTTTTCCCAGTGCATCATCCACTTTTATCGTATTCCCTATTTTATACCCAGACAACACATACATATATGCAAAGAACGAAATAATCGGCTCTTTGAAAATCAATACGAGTGTCGCAAAAGTAAATACAAATACACTACTCTCTTTGTTTTGAACAAACAAGATCGACAGAATCACAATAACCACGATAAAAAACCGAGCAACGGTAAAACGCTGAATATCTCGGTGATACTCCATAGACTCTGATTCAACCTGCGCTATCTCGTTCAATTTTGATTTTACTATTCTGAATTCTCGTCTTCTCTTTGCCTTGAATACCTGTAATCCTATCTCGAACAGCAGGAAAACCAACACAATAGCCAGTATTGTAATACTATTTGCTCCTGAAAAATTAATTACACTATTAGGTATCATATATATTATGACTAACATAATATATGTACTATGTCAATCTTTATTATCTTTTCTTTCTCTTTCCTATCAGGGTTGGCTCTGGCAAATCCTGTTTTGCCTTTCTGATTGCCCTTTTTTTCTCTTTTGTTTCGCCTTTTTCAATCGAAGCCAGAAGGGCAATTTCGTCACGGATAATCGCAGCCGTTTCGAAATCGAGCTCGCTCGCGGCTGTTTCCATTTGGATTTTCTTGTGCGCGATCAATGCCTCCCTATCCCCACCGAATACGGTCAAATCAGATTCGAGTTCAGTGATCACTGTTTTCTCGTGATCGCTCGACATCAGTTGGGTAATATCATGAGTCGATTTGATAATCGTCAGAGGAGTAATATTATTATCGCTATTATACTGTCTCTGTATGTCACGACGTCTGTCTGTTTCGCGTACTGCGGATACTATGTTGTCTGTCATCCTGTCTGCATACAATATCACTCGCCCGTCGCTGTTACGCGCAGCACGACCGATCGTCTGGATCAGTGCTGTCTCCGAACGCAAAAATCCTTGTTTATCAGCATCGAATATACAGACCAGCGTCACCTCAGGCAGGTCGAGTCCTTCGCGCAATAGATTTACCCCAACCAGACAATCATATTCGCCACGACGTAGTTGGGTTAATATTTTAATACGATCCAGTGTTTGTACATCACTGTGCAGGTATGCTGCACGGATTTTCTTTTCTTTTAGATAGAGGGTTAGGTCTTCGGCCATTTGTTTGGTCAGTGTAGTTGCCAGCACTCGCCCACCAGATGTCACCGTGTCCCCAATCTCGCGGATACAGTCATGCACCTGTCCTGGATACCCATCATCAGTACCACCAGTCACAGGTCTGATGATGATTTCTGGATCGATGAGACCTGTTGGTCTGATGATCTGCTCGACGACTTGTTCGGAATGGTCTCGTTCATAGGTGGACGGGGTCGCAGAGACGAATATAGTCTGACCCACATTACCCCAAAATTCTGTAGCAGTCAGAGGCCTGTTGTCCAGAGCACTCGGCAAACGGAATCCAAATTCTACCAAGTTTTCCTTGCGACTACGATCGCCCGCATACATCGCACCGATCTGTGGTACCGTCACGTGAGATTCATCGATGACAGTCAAAAACGCAGGACTCCCGTCAGAATTACGAGGGAAATATGAGATGAGTGTGTCTGGCGCTTCGCCCGCTGATTTACCACTGAAATGTCGAGAGTAATTTTCGATTCCACTACAATACCCCACCTCGCGTATCATTGCGATGTCATAATTTGTCCTGCGTTTGAGGCGTTCGTATTCCAACAGTTTTCCTTCGGTATGTAATTCTGTGAGTCTTTGTTCTAATTCTGCCTTGATCGTACTGATTGCCCTCTCGCGATCGTCTTGTGTCGCGACGAAATGCTTTGCAGGAAAGAGTAATATAGTATCGAGTTGATTTTCGATTACATTCGTAATAGCATTGATGCGTTCGATACTACTAATTCTGGATCCCAGTGTCCCGATACGAATAATAGATTTTTCTTGGATTGGCATGATTTCTACCATATTCCCAACCGAACGAAATGTCCCCGGCAATAAATCTGCATTCGTCCTCGTGTACTGGCGCGCTATCATTTTTTCCATTATGGAGCGTTTTGATTCGTTGTCTCCTACGCTGAATTGCTGATGCATAGATTTGTACTCTGCAGGCGATCCGAGTCCATAAATACACGACACTGATGCGACAATAATCACGTCACTGCGGGTCAACAGGGCCTGGGTCGATGAATGCCGCAGTCTGTCGATTTCTTCGTTGATTTGGGCGTCTTTTTCGATATAGGTATCTGTTACTGCGACATATGCCTCGGGCTGATAATAGTCATAATAGCTGACAAAATAATGCACAGCACTATCGGGGAAAAATTCACGGAATTCCTGTGCCAACTGTGCAGCCAGAGTCTTGTTATGTGCTATCACGAGGGTAGGCATCTGGGTGCGCTCTATAACATTTGCAATGGTGAATGTCTTTCCCGATCCGGTTACTCCGAGAAGGGTTTGCTTTGTCTGGCCACGTTCCAACCCTGAAACCAGCGCGTCGATAGCATCTGGCTGATCTCCTGCTGGCTGGTACTGGCTGTGAATCCGGAAATCCATAAAGGTGCAGTATAACACACTATTCATACAACGAGAATGGCTCCTAATAGCTCATAATAAAGGTTACCGAAGATCTATCGTATAGCTCACAAATCGGTTACCCTACGATCATATGAATATGATCACAAAGAAAACACTATTTGGTATAGAATTAAAGCATTATGTAGGTGTTTCTCGCGAA
>JANPGR010000106.1:0-2332 GCA_031424015.1 Candidatus Nomurabacteria bacterium | reverse complement strand
ATAGCAAAGTATGTAAAAGATCAAGGAAAAGAGAAAGAATACATCAAACTCCATGCTGATAGACCAACACTCTTTGACTAAGCCCTACATAATGAAAAACCCTGATACCCCGACAGCTTGGCTGCGGGGTTTTTCATTTGTCCTTAGTGGAGTCTCGGGGTACGAAATAGTACCAGGAGTAGAAGTAAAACCAGCGGTATTGGAAAAGTATCAGAAATTAATCGAAAAGGTTAATCACTGGGTTCAGGGTGATGCGCTAGAGAATTATCTCGACAGGAATAGTATGACAGATGGATCAGAAGGATCGCAGTTCAAAACGGTAGAAGCAAAACTGTTGGAATACATAAAAAATACAAAATCAGTCGAAGCGGTAGAGCTATTGATTGCATATCAGTTAAAAGGAGAGTATGAAAACTTGATCAGGGGGACCAGAGATAGAGTTGTGGATGATTCCAATACACTAGAAAAAGAATATATCATGCTGTCTAGTCTTGCAGAGCATTTCGGAGATAGAATGAAAGAAACGATACTTTCTATTGAAAATACTATAAAACAAAGCCCCGATAAACAGTATTTCGGTCGAGTTTTTGATTATACTCAGATTGTAAAAAAAACATCGGAGGGTATCTTCAATGACTTAGGGCGTATTCCTCAAGAGAGATTAACTGATGATATAATACAGAAAAAGATCGCAAAAGATTTAAAAACTAGATTCCAAAATGTTCCTGTTGTAAAAGAAAAGGCAGAAGAAATAGCAAAAAGTTTTACTTTACAAAATTTAGACTCTCTGGAGATTGATTTAGAAAATATAATTAACCCAATTGTACAAGATTCTAATAGGCAAGATGATGTGGATGTGTCCGCATTGAGAAATATACAAATGGCCTCATACCAAGAAATTTCAGAAGAAATAGCAAAGTATAGAGAAATAGTAGAAACAGATACCTTGAGCGAAAAAGTAGGGGAGCAAGAAAAATCAGTAAAGAGTAGGTCTGTTGCAGGTTATTTTAGTAAAACAAAAGAAAATAGCTTGGCGAGAATGGTCGGAGATGTGTGTATTGGAACTAATGTAGAGATGTGGAATAATCCAGATTATTTTGAATTTGTACTCTTTGATCCCGAGAGAAAGAAAAACACAGGAACAGTCATGTTACTAACCATGAATGAGTCTGATGGAAAAAAATATTTACTCTATTGTCCAAATCCTTCTGTAGACCTTGTTGCAAAAGTATCAGCTGAAGGTTTGTATAAAAAGATAAAAAAACAAATTATAGAATTTGCAAAAGAAAATAATTTTGACGGAGTAATCTGTAACCCGGAGCATGGTATGTCAACGAATCGAGGGGGTAAATTCCAACAGTCTCTGAATGAGTCTTTATTAAAAGATAAATCAGAAGATTTTGAAAAGGTTTCACTAGAAAAAGAATATAAATTAGGTATATATAAATACCAAAAAGATCTCAATTATATTTGGAAAAAATAAGATTCTCTACTCAAACCTCTTTGTTCTGTTGCTTGAATTATTGCTAATGCAGGACAGGTTCCAGATTCCTCGTTTTTCTGTTTCTGCGTTTGACTGTAATTTTCTGAATGTAGATTGATATTTGTGAGGAGTTTTGTAGGTGTATTCGTATGCATATCCATCGCTAATCATACTGCTGTTCACTAGTACATTGTCCGCATAGACATAGACGAGGCGTCGTTTGTATTTGTCATAGGCGTCTTGGGATGCGTCGGGTTCGAGGTAGAGAGGGGATTTGCCCAACAAGGATTTCATATGCGCGAATGCCGCAGTGCCACCACATTCGGCTGACCTACTGCCGTGGGCGATTTCGGGTGCATCTAAGCCAATCAGGCGGAGTTTTAAATACTTTCCAGATTTGGATCGTACGGTGATCGTGTCACCATCAGCGACAGACACCAGGGAATAGGGCCCGAATCTAGAATTTACCCCTACCGCTCCTGTGTCCGCAGCAAGGGATATCTGGGCAACAGAAAAACACCCGATCAATAGAATCGAGAGGAATAGGGAGCCTACCGTCGAACGCAATCCTGTCCATGTCATATGTGCCCCGAGGGAGACTCGAACTCCCACACATTTCTGCTTGCGCACCTGAAGCGCACGTGTCTACCAATTTCACCATCGAGGCAATAGACAGAGTATAGCATAGTTGGAAATCAACTGTAACCCCTCCTAATAGCTCATAATAAAGGTTACCGAAGATCTATCGTATAGCTCACAAATCGGTTACCCTACGATCATATGAATATGATCACAAAGAAAACACTATTTGGTATAGAATTAAAGCATTATGTAGGTGTTTCTCGCGAA
>JANPGR010000105.1:0-3979 GCA_031424015.1 Candidatus Nomurabacteria bacterium | reverse complement strand
TACCTGTTTCATTGCTGACACCATGTCGATGTTTTTCTGCTGTGCGATCTGGTGCGCACGATAATAGGTCATCACTGCATCATAGCCAAATCCGGTGAACACTGCATCCTCGGGCTCGGTGCCGTACATTTGTTGGTATTGCGTTATAAAGTGTTGGTTAGTATTTGACCAGACATTGGTATATACCAATCCTTCTGCATACGTGCCTGCCAACTGTATTTCGCTAGGCGTGATACTATCTGCTGTCATAATCAACCCAGTATAACCCATATCACGTGCCTGTTTCAAAAAAGGTGCTATGTAATTGGGTATAAATGGTATGAATATCGCTTGCGATTTACTTTGCATTGCTTTTAGTATTTGTGTTTTAAAATCATGTGTTTCCAATGAAACAGAATCGGTAAACGTTACTTTGTCTCCATGTTTTGTAAACTCACTATGTGCAGACGATGCGATCAGCTCTGACCATTCGTCCTTTTGGTTTATGATTGTCCATGTATTGATACCATGAGCGATTGCGTACTGCGCCATTTCGCGTCCTGCAGATTCGGTAGAAAACCCTGTACTAAATACTGAATCCCCTAATGTAGCGATATATTCTGTAGCATCCCAAGTAACCAGTAATGGTGTTTTCGATTCAGAGAACAATCCTCCTATCGGTTTTGACTGTTGCGCTGCCGCGATGAATATACCGTCGACATTCGCATTCAATAATTTCTGTGTTGCGGACACTGTTTGTTTTGCATTCATTGCATCGTCTTCGATTTTCAGTTCTACTACAACACCTTTTTCTGACAGCTCTTGTACTGCAACCAATGCACCTTTCTGTATGGATTCTCCTACAAATGCAAAGTCGCCTGTCAGTGGCAACACCGCACCTATGGTCATAGTTTGTGATTCTTTTGATTGTTTGTCGACAGTGATTGTATTTTGTGACAACACTATGATGATTCCAATAATGATTACTCCTAATCCTATAATTGCACTTTTAATAGTTGTTTGTGTTATGTTTTTCATACCACACCACGATACCGTGTATTTGACAATATATCAAAAATAGTGCATTATTTTCCTTGACAGTCCAATATATTTGGACTACAATAGTAGTAACGAGATCTATGTTACTCTCTCACAAACACAATATCGATGATATCATCATAGAGAAACTGGCACAAAAACCCTATATCACAGGGCCACAGCTGGTTGCATTGGTTGCGTCTGCACGTGGACGCGTTGCCAAACAATCAGTATACACAGCACTCGACACGCTGATTGCCGATGAAATCGTTACGAAATTGGGGTCAGAGTACCTACTGTCCAAGGTGTGGATCAATCGTATCTACGGACTGCTCGGTGCATATAATGTACAAAAAATTCCCAACGAATCTATTTTTGATCTCTCTGATGGTGAATCTATCAGCTACCATTTCCCCAGCTTACTGTCCTGTGACACGTACTGGGAACATATCGTTAACACATTGATCGAAACAACACCCAGCGACAAACCACTGATTTTCTGGAATCCTCATGAATGGTTCCGTATCGCACGCTATGTTGTGGAACGTGACATTTTCGATTCATTTGTGCGCAACGAGAAATACGCATTTTTCATCACGCGTGGCACCAGTCCGCTGGACCGTGATTTCAAGGTATCATGGCGTAACAGTCACTGCGCTATCAACACCGACGACGAATTGAAACTGGCCAATAATTGCTATATGAACCTGTTTGATGATTTCATAATCGAGGTATTTTTAGATCAGGAAATGACAAACAAAATCGAACAGTATTTCCAAACTACCACCACAGTAACATTAGAAAACACTCATATACTGGAAAAACTCATCACTGACAAACACAGCATCCGCATGAAAATCAGCAAAAATGCAAAGCGGGCAGCAAAATTACGTAAACGATTATTGCGGGATTTTTATGTTCCGGAGCATTTACAACAATAACCAACCCCAAAGAGATCTTTAGAGTACGAGTCATAGCAAAAAACCCTGCAACATGTGCAGGGTTTTTGATTCTTGTTTTTTAAACTTATGTGAGATGTCTAAAAATGAAATATTATTGTGTTGTCGTTGTAGAAGTGGTTGAGGTTGTAGGTGCTGGTTTTTTGCCCATCATTTTTCCTCCTTTCATACCGTCTTTCATTTCTTTGCGTTCTGTTTTGTTTTCCTCTCTTTTTTCTTTCATTTCTTTCTTGTCTTCTTTTTTCATGTCTTTCATCATTCCGTCCAATTTCATTACTTTTTCGAGTTCAGTACGAGCTGTATCTACTGCGGTTTTAAATGCCTCTTGCGCTGTATCCACTGCAGTTTTGCGAGTATCAGCCAATGCCTTTACTGATGCTTTGATTGCAGTCATATCTGCTGTGCTCGCTTTGAGTGTTTTTGTTGCTGTCTGTACAGAAGTTTTGAATGCGCTTGCAATAGCCTTGTCATCCGCTCCTGTTACTGCACATGCAGTCTTTGCTGTTGCGATAGCTGATTCTACAGAAGTTTTGAATGTACCATACGCCACAGAGCCAGCGTCAGTCTTGCCTGCAATAATTGCATCAACACCGCTGCGATACGTTGCTACAGCCGCATCTACTGATGCAATACGTGCTTTTTCTGCGTTTGTCATGGTAGTAATAAATGTTTCAACAGCAGCTTTTTCTGCATCGGTTGTAGCCTTTGCACGGAGAGCTGTATTGCGTTCATCCATATTCTTGTTCGCCATTTCCATCATTCCTCCACGCTGTTTATCGCGCAAATCACGCATACCGAGCATGTTTTTCATTTTTTCCATCATGCCTTTTGCACTCATCTGCTTGCCTTGTAGGTGTTCTGTCCAATTAGATTCAACAGTGGTAATTCTCTGGCAAAACATTTGATTCACTTCTGGTGATGTGATTTTTGTTTCTGCGAATGCAGGAACAGCACCTCCGGCTAGCATACCCGCTATCGCGAGTGAAGTAACAAAGTTTTTTGTATTCATATAAATATATATAATAAAAGTTATAATAATAATTCCGAGACAATATCGTCCATATTGTCACTAGTAAAAATCTGATCAAAGTCGTCGTCTTCGCCTTGAGACAGGGACCTCTCATACTGCAGAACCTCTGCTGAATAAAAGGAAAATGATTCTGGTGCAATCTCTGTACTCCCTGAATTGGTGTTCCATACACGAACCCCAACAAAAGCAATAACAAAAACAGCGCACGTAGCTGTGATACGAACCAATGTTGTAGTGAAACTCTTTTTACTATAAGGACTCTGAATCGGCAATGACACACCCTCGCCTGCTGTGATCTTTTCCTGCAATAAGGCAAAGGCCCTCGTCTGATAATCAGACACAGGAATTGATTCTAACGTTTCGGTGAATCGTTGTTCAAAAGTTTTCATACATGGATCATTGTTCGCAATTTAGCGATTGCTCGACTGGTGAGTTTGCGTACGGCTGGTTCTGATTTTCCTAACATAAATGCTATTTCTGAATACGATTTACCCTCATGATATTTCAGGAGGACGCTCTCGCGCTCTGTCTGATTCATAGCACCCAACGCACGTTGTATTTCTGAATCTATCTCTCTGTTGGAAATTTCATCAAAAGTATCCCGCGACGTATCAGGAACCGAATCCCACCAATCAGTAAAGGTTATTAATACTGATCGTTTTTCCTTGCGGGAGTTATCAATAATACAATTCCGAGCGATTACATAGAGGGATCTCTTTGCGTGCTCGTCATTGTTATATTGGTCTCGAGAGAGGTACAAGCGATAAAAGCTCTCTGCAACAATATCATCTACTTTGGTTTTATCGAGAACTCGCCATACTACATACCGAATCAATTCTGGACTATACATATCCCACCAATGGGAAAATCGCTCATCAGGAGAATGCTGCATATCCACTAGTACTACGTTTGAATCGACATTTTGTGACATACATACAGTATAGCACTAAAGAGGCTTTGAAAAATGGGAAAT
>JANPGR010000104.1:0-2300 GCA_031424015.1 Candidatus Nomurabacteria bacterium | reverse complement strand
CTATCGCGGTGGCTTGCACTTCAAGAAAAAACATATCGCGGGCCGCGTCGCGTTCTGCGGTGGTTGGTTCTCGCTTGGCCGGCCCGTTAGAAGGGTCCAATACGATGGTGTTTTTGCTGTTTTTATCCTTTTTACCGGGTTGGTTCTCAAAAATGGTAAACCGCAGGGTCACTACTTTTTTACCGGCCTTCAGTTCTTCATAATTGAAAGAAATATCGCAGTTTTCCGTGAGATCCTGCTGGGCTTTGTCGATGATTTTGCGTTTAAAATCGCCGTAAAGTTTGTACTTGGTATCAACTTCCAAGATGCTTTTGAGGTAATCCACGTCCAAATCAATCTGCCGCTGGAATTGATGGCTTTTCAATATTTCATAAATCCGGATAGCATGCGCACTTTGCAAATGCACGATATAACGGAGTTCGTACTTGGAAAAGTGCTTTTTCAAGTCCAACAAGTGCGGCTTGAGGTCTTCGTTGAATTTCAACTCGATGTAGGCATTGCCTTGGTTCTTATCTTGGGGTTTGGTATATTTTGTCACGAGGCGCACCTCGCCAAAGCGCTCATTGCCCTCTTCGTCCCGATAAGGCACTTGGATAGAGGTTTCGTAGAGTTGCTTGGGCACTTTTTCGATAATATCTGCAACCGTCTTGCTCTGTTCTGCCTCAAAAAAGCGTACCAAATCAGCAATCTGGACTTTTTGCATCCCAAATTCTTCGGCATCCTTCTCTATCTGTGAAACGAAAAACATAAAAACCCGCTTCTGCCATAGGCTGAAATGGTATTTGGCATGGATGATTTCGTTGGAGGTAACGACCAAACCTTTCTGGAGAAAATTGTCTGACATGGCGTGATGATGGGTTGATAAACCGAATGAAGATGCAAATCAATGACTTTTCTATGAAACAAAAAAGTAAAAAGTCATAAAAAGAAAAAAAAGTTACAATACTGCTCCAAAACGATTCAACCGCAAAAAGGTCATAGACCGCAAAAGAGTCATAGTTGGCCGCAAAAGAGTCATAATAAACCGCAAAAAGGTCATAGGAAACCGCAAAAAAGCCATAGTTGGCCGCAAAAGAGTCATAATAAACCGCAAAAAGGTCATAATATCTTATCTAAATAATTGATTATCAGTTGATTATAAAGCCTTAAACAATAAACAGAATAAACATAAATAAACAACAAACAAGTGGCAGGTTGGTGTGGTTTATAGATAAAAAAATACCAAATCAAAGTTAGCAACCGCAAAAGAGTCATAATAAGCCAACTATGACTTTTTTGCGGTCGGTTGTTTAGGCGAGCCTATCGCTTAAAATTGGCAAAAATTGCCTGATAATGTGGCAAAAAGGTTGAAAGACCGCGTAAAAGGATGCGGATGGGCTTTTTACTGCTGAATACGAATAATTCATAGGAATTCAGCAGTAAAAAGCCTATTGATTAATAGCAACTATGACTTTTTTGCGGTCATGCTCCATGGTTGTCCAAATATTCCCTGATCGCGATTTGGAAGAAACCTTTCATATTTTGACCGGTCTGTGCAATGTGGACCTTGATCCGGTTCTCGGTGGCTTGGTCGAGTTTCACGTTGTAGGAATACATGGATTTCTCGACCGCATCGGCTGCAACTTTGGCAGGCGTTTGGACAGGCTCGCGTTTATCGACGCTGGCATTCAACTGTTCAAGTGCCCTTTCTTGTTCTTCGATGGTCAGGACGGGTTTGGTGCGCATCAATTTTTTCTTTTCCATAACAAAGATATTTTTTTACGGCAAAAATAAATTTTATTGGTGTAAAAAAGTATTTTAACATACTATTTTTACACTAAAAAAGTATTTTTTCTAATTCTTTGGCCAAGGCTTCCATCTCTTTTTTGGCCTTTGGATCCTTGTGCTCGGTGACACCGATGCCTTGGGTGATGGTTTCGTTGTAGGCCACTCGGTCGCCGATAGTGGTCTGGAGTTTGCCGATTTCGGGAAATTCGCCCAAAACTTCTTGGATATCTTTCGCCACATTCCGACCACTGTTGAAGCGGTTGAGCAGGATGAAACCTTGGAGCGATTCTTTCAGGTTGCGGGCTTCTTGAAAGCGCTCCAAGAAATTTTCCATGGCCCAAAAATCGAGGGCAGAAGGGCACAGCGGTACGATGACCACGTCGGAGGCAATCAGCGTGCTGTTGGCCAACTTGCCCAGTTGCGGCGCGCCGTCCAAGATGACGAGGTCGTATAGTTTGGCCAACTCCCCTGCTTCGCGCACCAGTTTTTCTACGCTTACACTGGACACAGCCACTCGCGGGAAGTCATCATCG
>JANPGR010000103.1:0-4409 GCA_031424015.1 Candidatus Nomurabacteria bacterium | reverse complement strand
TTCAGCAGGAGAAACACTGCTTTGAAGCAAGAATTCTATCCTTTCTCTGTCTTTTTTTGAAAGACAAATGTGATGTTTTTTCATATTTTCTCATTCTAATACATTCTAGTAATTGTTGCATTAGATGTGTGAGAAGAAGTTGTTAAAAAATTAAGAATTTGATTACACTATTCCCTCTACCCGCCATACTGTTGGCATCAGTATCGTAGAGAACGGGAATAGTACCACCAAATCCGAAACCCAATCAAAAAGTAACATAATGATTACGAGCCAATTGCTGTACAGAATTACAGAGCCTATCAACTATTTGTCATTCCGGACCCAAAAAATCAGGAGCACCTAAAGTGCGACTAAATTTTTTGGAAGCGATCCGGAACCCAGGAGAATGTATAGATTTGAAACTTGAGGCTATAGTCATGGATCCCGGGTTCATTAACACAATACTCCCGTTGGTCGTTTGTGTTATATGCCCCAGGATGACGGCTACGCCGTATGCACATATACAGTAGAATCCTTTTTGTCAAAAGAAACTGCTGTGTGTTTTGAATATTAAGATGTGAAAAATAATGTCTCGAGGTCTCTAAAATCGAACACCAAAAGACAGGTGTAGTGTATCATAATGACATAATATTGTCAAGTAGCTAGTATTGTTGTGTAATAAGATATTTGATATCTAGCAATGGGTGGTTTTTAGGGCTCCTTCCACTGTGAGGGGGAGGTTGGGAGGGGGCGTGTAGTACACTCTACAACCGATACCCCCACACATACCCTGTATTCCAATCCTGGAAAAACAGATATTGCCCGTCGGATGAAACCTCGAGCCTGATGCTGTCGATCTTTTCCGCTGCGATCTCGCCCGTCTGGTCCAGTGACACGCTCTCGCCTGTATTGGGATCTATTCGGTACAGTGCATCAGCGAATTCGGTCCCCCTCTTGTACCATTCATCAGGATATACTCCTTCTAGAATCGTTGTCGGTACTGCACAATACACCTGGGTGTCATCATTGTTCCATACACATTTCTCCGCAAAGGTATTCACACCTGTAACTAGTGTTACCTCTTTGGTTTGCCTGTTGAATATACCTATACTCGGAATGCCATTTTCTGTTGTTGAATACAGAACAGTGTCTCCGGAATGACTCGGCATAATCGCAACACCAGTATACCCCACCAACACAGGACTAAAACCATTCCCACCAAAAGGGACAAAGAATACAGAACCAGCATATGTCTGCGCAGCACGTGTGGTGAAATACAAACCGCCCTTGGTCGGGTACAAATTCCATTCTGAAAATGGCAATGAATACAATGTCTTTTCCGTTCCTGTATCTAGAGATCGAGATATCACACTAGTACCCGTTCCCAAAGTTTTCATAACAATGAGGGCGTTGTTCTCTGTGTCAAACAGAGAATCAATGATATTCCCAGGCAGGAGTGATGTTTTGAATGTTTGAGACTGTGAAGACAGAGAACCATTTGACTGAAAAGAAACATACTGCTGACAGTCTCGCTGTAATAATTCAATGGTTGATTTGTCTAGTGTGCCTGTAATAGATTTCATTCCATATTGTTTTTGATATTGGGTTACCCCTGCTGTAAATGCGTCGTCATATGCACCTACCGAAAATTGATTATATCCCGTTCTCCGAGTGATGAGATTTTGGATATATTCTATTGTTGCATTTTGATCTCCTTTTTTTATTGGGACAGATATGTCGACAGGACACTCTAGTGTTGGTGTATTTTTTACACTTTCTACCGTTGGCGTGTTGACGAAATACACGCGTTTATAATTCGAACCACTCTGATAGGATCCTGTATAACTCTGTACCCCAAAATCTATACTACTGAGACCATCAATATAATTCAGAGAAATTGTTTTTGGAGTCAATACTCCTGACTCGAGAAAGATGTCGAAAATGTTTCCATCACTCGCCCTCGCATATCGAATACGTGGGGTTGAGATTGTTTGCTCTATTGGCTTTCCTGTTTCTGGATCATTACTGATGAGTTTCTTTTCTTCACCGAATACTCCATAACCCACCACATAATCACGAACTACTGGAAAGAGCTTTTTTTCAGACTCTGTTGGGACAATGGTAGGGGCATTGATAATAGTCGAATCTGGTCCTACATCTTCGGTATTGTCACCACCAAAGGGCAACTGTATAGGTAGTGATTCAGTAAAGGGGTTCGGTAGGAGTCCCCTCTCTTGGACCAATTCAGGTTGTGCAACAACACGAAAAACAATCCACCCGACATACGCGAGGAGTATTACAATACCAATACCTATCAAGATCTTTCCGAATTTCCTCGTATTCATAGTGTGATTATATCACAGACTCAACCATGTGCGTATGTTGAATACTACTGCCCGTTAATAGACCAGTGCCAATTTTCTTTTGGAAAGTTTTTAAGTCCATATTTTGCAGCATTTGCTGTGAGCCAATCAAAACATTTTTTAGACAATCCAGTGTTTGGTACATCATCCTTACAAGAAAAATCGATAGCATATCCATTTTCATGCATAGAACTTCCCGGTACTGCAACAGGTGGTTTACAGAGAGCTTTTGGATTTGTGATGTCTCCGTTGCAATATTTTTTTCGTAATTGTATTTGTGTTTCTGATGATCTCCATCCGTCACCCGAAATAGGAACTCCTGCAGATTGTGCATCTCGAAAGAGTTTTTCCATATCACTTGCTATTGATTTGCATACATACGTAGTTCCTAGACCATGTTTAACAGGCACAATTCCCATAGGGCATTCTACTGACTTTGTCGAGCTCGTAGGGATACTGCCTGCGCCGATTCCCCTATTCCCTGCGTCTCCCTCCTGATACGGGAGTACGACATCCTCCAACGTCGCATCCATCCTGAGCAAATCCGGATTAATCGTATTCAGGATAATGTAGGAACCGAGGATAATACCAATACCAGTGATTACTCCAACGAGACGACTACGCAGGGCGAGGAGCTTGCTGACGTCTCCTGATTTACTAGAGATTATGTATTGTGATCCTATATATACGAGCATGATGACAGCTATGACCGAGAGGGATCCGAGAGTGATAGTGAGGAGTTTAGAGAATAGTACAAAAAGGTCGAATGGTGGTGTTCCTGGGTCTGTAGCTGTTGGTTGTGTTCCTTCGAAATGTATGATGTCTCCCATTCCTGGTATAGGGGCGAGGAGTTCGTAGCAGTCATTTTTTTGATTTCCGTTTGCATCGATGCAGGGGTCGGTAGTGTCGATGGATTGGTCGAGGCCGACACTAGCGGCACCCGCAGGAGACCAGCTACCAGAATCACAGGTAGTAAAATCGGCTTTTTTTGATTCGAGTACTGATGACACAGGGAAAGACTTTTCACCTGCATTTCCAGAAGAATTAGTATTTTGATAAAAAACATTACCATCAGTAATATTACACATAAAACCATAGTGATTCCCTGTCATATAATCAGAAGCTGTTACCAACAGTTTGTATTGTTTACGCAGAGGATCATCAGCGAGCTTTATCACGCTCGCCCTCGCAAAATATTCACAATCAGATGCACCATATATCTCTCGCATTATTGATTTTGCCATCCAGTAATCATCAATTTTTAATAGTGTTGGATTTTTCAGTCCTGATATATGAGATTCAAAGAGATAATCTCCGAGCTTGCTCCCGGCGGGGATCTTAAATGATTGTAGCAAATCAGCGGGATTAGCGCCCTTTTTAATCTCTTTTGAAACAAACTCTTTTAAGTCTGATATTTTATGATCATAACAAGCCTCCTCACCTACTTTGAACCACTGCTCTGCACCTTCTAAATTTTGTATGATGAATTCTTTGTCTATAACGCCTGAGAGTGGCCTGACGTTGTCTCCATATACGCCTGAACCTCCGTTCTTTGCAAAAATCGTCAAATAGATTTTCTTGTTCAGACATTCTGGGTTAGGTGTCCCTGTTGCATCATTTGGAACTTTGTTCGGAGTTATTCGAATTTTTATACGCTGTTTTCCTGTACCTTTATAAAAATCTTGCAACACTCCTGGGGTTCTGCCTGTTTGAGATACATCTACTGTTGCAAAAGGTACAAACGCAGTGGTCACCGTACATTCTTCTGCGAATGCAGTATGAGTAAAAGCCATACCTAAAAATATAATCACTAGTACAAAACTCTGCACGAACTTCTGAAATACTCTTTTCATACTATACAGTATATCAAAAAATATGGAATAGTACGATGTAGATAAATAAAGGAACATTGAGGTATCAGGGCTCATAATAGGTTTTGCAATTTCGCAGATCCGAAGCCTGTTTGAGACATATGTCGAGTTCTGCAGGATCGATGAAATTGGTAAAACCTATTATGACCGATGGTGAACATCGAGGTATAGGGAATAAAAGAAGGCCGGCCCCCTC
>JANPGR010000102.1:0-5502 GCA_031424015.1 Candidatus Nomurabacteria bacterium | reverse complement strand
CAATAGCAAAGTATGTAAAAGATCAAGGAAAAGAGAAAGAATACATCAAACTCCATGCTGATAGACCAACACTCTTTGACTAAGCCCTACATAATGAAAAACCCTGATACCCCGACAGCTTGGCTGCGGGGTTTTTCATTTCTTTTCAGCTTCTAGAGCAGAAACCAGAGAGTCAAATACTTCATACCAAATGAGAAGTGTTACGTCATACTTCTCTGTAAATCCTGTATATGTTTTAGTCTTATGTTCTTGTATACGTTTTTTCAAGTCAGAGGTTACTCCTACATAGAGGGTACCTCTTTTTTGACTAGCGAGAATGTATACAAATCCTACTTTTTCAATCATAGTGGTTTTATTATATGTATTTTGGATCAAAGGATCAAGCCTGGGAAGACGCCTAACGGCGTTCGGAGGACAATAATACATTGTGGGCTTTAGAAAATTGTACAGCAATAAGTACTCCATACAAAACACTTGCAAAAATGTATATAATGTATATAATATACAATATATGAGCAAGAATATAACCATAACGAATCTGCGCAGTAATCTGTCCGAAGTATATAACTCTGTAAAATATACAGGAGACCCTATATATATTACCAATCACGGAGACACCGATGTTATTATGATGCGTGTTTCTGATGTGTATCCTAATCCGACTGATCAGGAACTGGCGATGATGGCAGCGCGTTCTGGATCCTACGCGGAGTATGGTACAGATCAGGTAGAGTATGAATAATACTATAATCAACGTCGGAGATATCGTGCTGACTCAGTTTCCTTTTGCAGAATCAGAAGTATCTAAATTGAGGCCAGCAGTAGTAATATCGCTGTTGCCCCATGACGCGTATTTGGTGACGTACATTACCTCGGCACAGTTCAATGAGTCGACAGAATTCGATATTGTGCTCGAGCCTTCTGTTCACAATAATCTAAAGGTCACCTCGCGAGTCAGAGTAAATCGTATGACAACGATCGCACACACGACCATTTCTCGGTTGCTCGGCATACTGGATCAGTACGATAAACAAAAGATACAGCAGGCACTGCATTCTCTTGCGAGTTCTTTTCTGGGGCATTTGTAGAATTGTATTCTATTTGTGCCTAACGACGCAGTCGTCTTCCCAGGCTCGACCTGGGATCCATAGATACAGAAAATAATTCCAAATAATGGTTGCTTAGGATAAGAGAATATTATGATGGGCTCTGCATTAGAAAATATACTCCCATTGGTCGTTATTTTCGTTATCCCAGGTCAAGCCTGGGAAGACGCCTAACGGCGTCTAGTACATAACCAAACACAACACCTACTACGCCGTCTAATTCATAATCAAATACAATACATTTTAGGCTTCAGAAATCTGTACAGCAATAGATGCTTCTGAATGAATCTTTGTGGAAAACTTTGTATACTCTGTCTCTGATTTGTACTATGATACTAGTATATATGTATTTGCAGAGAATTATTACCATAGCTTGTTTTGTGTTTATTTCTTTGGTTCCGGTTAGTTCTCTGGCTACGCAAACTGGTGGTGGATTTATTATTCATGATCAAGTTAATACTATCGGAGGCGTCGTATCGGGCGGTGGGTATTCGTCACAGTCAGGAGGTAGCGCTATTTCGGGTACGCAAACAGGTAATGGGTTTACTATTAATTCTGGTGCATCACGTACACCGGTGACCGTGGTTGTGACACCTGTCACACCAGTTACTCCTGTGTCAGGAGGAGGAGGCGGCGGAGGAGGAGGCGGCGGTGGATCTTATAATATAGCCTTTATTCAAAAACTCCTTGCTCAAATGGGATATACTCTGAATCAGAGTGGAGTTGCAGACGTTCCATTCGTTAATGCTTTGAAAGAATTCCAATCGGATAATGGCCTACCTGTTACTGGTAAATTAGATTATACTACCTACGCCCTGATACAGTCACTCGCAAAAAATACTCCAGTCTTGAGTAATGATGACGAAGGTGGTGGTGGAGATATTTCTTGTACCCCGTTCTCTCGGAGATTGAAAATCGGTGCAACAGGATCGCAAGTAAAAAAGATGCAGAATTTCCTGGTATCACAAGGGGTAAAAGTCACAGTAAATAGCAAATTTGACAAGGCTACAGAATCAGCAGTCAAAACATTCCAATCACGATATCCAGATGCTATTATAAAAGCATCCGGATCAAAGAGTTCAACAGGGTATTGGTATGAATATACCTATAAAAAAGCAAATGAGATTCAGGACTGTAGCCAAAAAACAAAAAAGGTTATCACTACAGTAAAGGACAAGGTAAAGCAACCCGCCGTACCAAAGAAAACCATAGATACCTTGATCAAAGACATCGGGCAAGCAGGCAACAGCTGTGACGTATTTGTAACAAAGCTGAAAAAAGGAGCAATAGGGCCCGAAGTAAACCGCGTTGCAGAATTTCTGACTTCACAAGGGTATAAAGTTTCAGCTATAGGTATATTTGGATCCCAAATGGAAAAAGCAGTCAAACAATTCCAAGCAAAATATGCGAAAGAAATTTTGACTCCGACAAATTCTCCAGCCCCAACTGGTTTCTGGTATGAATTTACTATGAACAAGGCAAATCGAATTAAATGTAGTACAACAAAAACACTCAAACCTGTTGAAAAAAAATCAACAGAAACTACATCAATAATAACGGACACTCCTATAGTTGCAAAACCTGTGACAACTACAGGAGGTCAATGTTACACGGTAAACCTCAATAGTAATTCTGCGAACAAGGCAGAGATTACAAAGATGCAGAAATTCTTGGAATCAAAAGGCTACAAACTCTCTGTAAATGGATCTTATGACAAGGCTACAGTGAATGCGGTAAAATCATTCCAATTGGACCACAAGGACACTATATTGACTCCTATGCGAGCATTGGTACCCAATGGTATCTGGGGTGCGACGACTCGCGCAGAAGCGAACAAAGGGTGTTAGGAGAAATTGGAAAACGTACCCCTCCTGTCATCCTGAACTTGGCCAAGGCATTAGAAAATATATTCCTTGCAGTCATTATTTTCGTCATTCAGGACCCAGGAGTTAGTACCCAACAGAACATATGAACACCTATTTGTATATATACTCACCAAGAACCTGTCTCAGGTCTCACCGTCAAAATAAATCACAGTGACTTTCGGACGACGAAGTCGTCTTCCCAGTCTCCGAGCTGGGATGACGGAAATAACGACCAATGGGAGTATATTTCCTAATGCAGAGCCCATAATAAAGAATGAATTATGTGTTACTTTGAACGAGAGACTGTTGTAATGGATCCTCGATCGAGCCGAGGAAGACGCCTGGCGGTGTCTGACATACCAGAAAACACAAAGTGGCAAGATTTGTCATTTGGTTTAGCTACTTGAGGTCCCCCGTTCGGAGGACGACAATACAGAATGAGCTTTGATAACTGTACAGCAATTGGCACTCAATTTCTCCTTGCTAAAAAGCCTAAAACAGTGTAGTATCAAAAGTATGAAGAAAGAAGATAGAGTTCGTATTAACGAAGGTATTAGATCAGCAGAAGTGCGTGTTATTACTCCAGATGGAAATCTGGGGGTTGTAACTATTGAGGTAGCTCTGGCAAAGGCTCTGGAATACGGAATGGATCTGATCGAGATATCTCCCAATGCTCAGCCACCTGTCTGCAAGATTATGGATTATGGCAAATTCAGCTACGAACAAAAACGCCACCTCAGAGACAAGAGGGCAAAAGAACGCAACGCAGCAGTCGAGATCAAATCAGTACAGATAAAGGTGGGAACCAGCGAAGGCGACATCAAAACAAAAATCGGCAAAATCGAAGAATGGCTCGGTGATGGTCAGCGCGTAAAAGTAGAGCTCTACCTGCAGGGTCGCAGTAAATACGTAGAGAAGTCTTTTCTGCATGAGAGATTGCGTAAATTCCTCACCTATATTGCAACACCATACAGTATTGTAGAGCAATTCAAAGAAGCCCCAAAAGGCATCTCGTTGATTATTGAAAAGAATAAAAAGGGTCTACCTATGACACCAGCTCCGATCGAGGCAGAACCAGAAATGGAGGGTGAGGTGGTGGGGGAATAAGATCGTTAGTGTATTTGTCATTTACAAGAAAATGCATATCTCCTGTCATCCTGAACTTGATTCAGGACCCAGGAGTTAGTACCCAACAGAACATATGAACACCTATTATGTATATATACTCACCAATAAAAGAAACGGAACCCTCTATACAGGAATAACTAATGATATTGAAAAAAGAATACAAGAACATAAAAATAAAGTAAATCCACTCAGTTTTTCTTCTCAATATCATACGACCAATCTAGTTTGGTACGAATCATTCCCTGGTAGTATTACTGCAATCGCTAGAGAAAAACAAATCAAAGGATGGAGAAGAGAATGGAAGATTAAACTCATAGAAGAATCCAATCCTCAGTGGTTAGATAGAGCTACGAGTTTGAAACCCCTGGGTCCTGGATCAAGTCCAGGATGACAATACCTTTTGTGTTCTATAAGCCTGCACAGCAATCGGTTTTTATATATCAAAAACCAACTAACCAAACACAATATCTACCAAGCCGTCATCCCCGCTTGCCGGGGATCTAGGATAATGCATAGATTGATGGGTCTAGGTATTTTGAAACCATTTAGGTTAGATATACACTCTGTAATTTCGAATCTACACAGCATCTGAGGTTCCGGACTATGCCGGAATGACAATACCTTTTGGGTTTTGAAAAACTGCACAGCAATGGGTTCTTATCCTTGTAGTTGTACAAAATATCATTTCACCACAGGATCGTTCCCTCCTCGGGTAAAAGGATTGCACCGGAGTATCCTCCAAACAGAGAGTAGTAATGCCTTGTGGAGCGGGAGTGATTCAAAACATTCCTTGCAGTACTGGGAACAGGTGGGGTGGAATCGGCAGCTACGAGGGAATAGAGGAGAAATATATTTTTGATACCACCGTATGCTTTTGATAAAAAATAGCTTCATAGAGATCTATACCTCTTTTGAGTGATTACAAAAAGCCTCTACAAAAAGCCTCTCCAATTCTTTTGGTTTCTTTGTCAGGATTTCTTTGTTCGGGAAAAACAGATACCAACCAGATGGCATTTCATCTCTGTGGATTCTGCAGAGTTCGTAGATACGGCGTTTGACGCGGTGCCTCGCTGGGCTGCTTTTGGAAATTTTTTTCGAGACAACGCAGGAGTATCGGTATAGTTCTGGCGCAGGCAGAAATCTGACCATCCCCAGTGGGGTGTTCCTGGTTTTTGCGCTTTTGAATACGGTCTCGAATTCTGTTCGGTTGATGCTCTGCGACTGGGGGATCATAGATAGGAATACTATATCATATTGTGAATAATTTGGCTGTAGTGGGGTTCTGGTGAGGGGTGTGAGAAGAAAGGCGGGGCCCCATGGGGGCGGGCTGTAATGAAAAACATACAAAATAGTTTTTTTAATTATTAAGAAAAAAGAAATTTTAAAAAAAAAAAAAAAAAACA
>JANPGR010000101.1:0-22053 GCA_031424015.1 Candidatus Nomurabacteria bacterium | reverse complement strand
CGGAGCCAAAAACGGCACATTTCCCTTGTTTAATTCATCCATCAAAACCTATAGAACTTGGATAGTAAAAACTTTCGTTAACTCTTTCAAGAGTTTATCATCAAAAACACTTATCAGGTGTACTTCTTTTCCAATGTTCTTTGATAGTTCCTTTTGGAGAATGGTTGGATCTGCTAATTCGTCTGACTGTGATAGTAGGACTATTTCTGGTTTTTCTAGTAGAGATTTATCGAACTTGCCGAGCTCATTACGAATAGCAACATAAGAACCATATGGATCAGGGTTAATAGCGGATATCAAATGTACTAATACACGAGTACGACGAATATGTTTGAGAAATTTTATTCCGAGTCCTTTTCCTTCACTCGCACCTTCGATCAATCCTGGGATATCTGCAATAATCCTACCTCCTGGCATCACACCTAGATGTGGTTCGAGAGTAGTAAAATCATATGCACCAACCTTTGATTGGGCATTCGTAAGAGCATTTAACAATGAAGATTTTCCTGCACTCGGGAGCCCGATCAGTCCAATATCGGCAACCATTTGGAGTTCAATACGGAATGTGCCCGATTCTCCATCTACACCTGGAGTGGATTCTATTGGTGTTACGTTTTTTGAGGACTTGAAATGTTCATTCCCCAGACCTCCACGTCCTCCGCGGAGAATTCTCTCTTTCCTACCCAAAGTATCCATATCCCAAACGAAACCACTCTCACTCTGATGAATAATAGTTCCTACGGGAACTTTTATCGTGAGTTCGTCACCTGCTGCACCTTGTTTGCCAAAATTATCTCCAGCAGATCCGTTTTCTGCGCGAAGAGATTTTGTATATTGGTACTGGGACAAATATGACAAATCTGAAACGGCCTCAACCCAGATATCGCCACCAGGCCCACCGTTGCCTCCTCCTGGTCCACATTTTGGTTTGAATTTCTCTCTGCGCCACCTCACCACCCCGTCGCCTCCACGACCAGCTGTTAGTTGTAATGTAATTTCATCGATAAATGCCATATGCGGGCGATGAGGGAATCGAACCCCCGACAACGGCTTTGGAGACCGTAGTTATACCATTTAACTAATCGCCCTAATAAATGACACTATACCACACTGCTATCAATACCACAACCAAAAATATCGAATATTCTTGACAATGGTCATTGTCTCCTGTATAGGTAGTATATATGACAAAGAGCACCCGCACCCCTCCACTCCAAATAAAAAAGTCTTTTCCTGACCGAGCGACCGCCTGGATCGGTTCTGTTCCATCTCTTTTAGTCCATACAATGTTTTTTGCATTGAGTTTTTTCTCTATATTCTTGGGTGCAAAGGCTGACACGGTGATGCTCGTATTAACTACTGTTGTTTCTCTCGAAGCGATCTATCTCGCAATTTTTATCCAGATTAGCGTCAACAGAAACACCGCAGATATTGCAGAAATCCAATCAGATGTAGAAGGTATCGAAGCAGATATTGAAGAAATCGCCGAAGATGTAGAAGACATTGCAGAAGATGTCGAAGGAATCGAAAAGGACATCGAAGAAATTCAAGCAGACGTAGAAGGTATTGAAGCAGATATTGAAGAAATTAGTGATGATGTAGAAGGTATTGAAAAAGACATTGATGGCATCGCCGAAGACATCGAGGAAATCGAGGAAAGTATCGAAGAAGATGAAACTACCCAACAGAATCCACTACTTTCTGAGTCTCAACAGTTTATTCTGGAATCTATTTTGCGTGAAATTCAGGAACTCAAAACAAAATTTGAATCATTTGAACAAGAAAATCCAAAGATATAAACAGATATACCCGAGACTATGCCTTGCCTTTTCCCTCAAGGGATTTACACTAGGTATGTATGTCTGTAACCTCACGCAAAACTCTTTTATCAGACCTGGATCGTGGTGCTATTGCTATCACTCCTTTTAATCAAAATAATATGGCAAACACGAGCTATGATGTCAGACTCGGTGAGTGGTATTACGAACAAAAACCTCTCGATAAAAACGAAGTTTTTAACCCTTTCTATGAAAAACAAGTAGCAAAATTCTATGGCGAAGCAAAAAAGGCATTACCAGTATCCAAATACACCTCACCTGATAATCCCTTTTATGGATTAAAGCCGACCGACCTCGTAATAATAATAAACCCAGGTGAAATGATATTGGGCCACACAATCGAATTCATCGGTGGCCTCAATCGTCCAGACCTGGAGATCGCCTACACATCAGAAATGCGCTCTCGCAGTAGCGTAGGTCGCATCGGTATCGGCGTGTGCAAGTGTGCAGGTTGGGGCGACATCGGATATGTCAATCGCTGGACAATGGAAATCACAAATTTTTCCAGCTCGCCTGTCGTACTACCGGTCGGAATGCGTATTGCTCAAATCATCTTTCACCAGACAGATCCAATCGCAGAAACAGAAAATTATAGTCAACTCACTGGAAAATATCAAACCAATCAATCCCTCGACGAACTCATAGCAAACTGGTCACCTGACCAGATGCTTCCAAAACTCTATCGAGATCCAGACCTTGGCCACTTTGACGAATTCTATTCAAAATAACCAGTCAAAAAAGTTACAGGGTTTTCCACATATAGATGTAAAGTATACTTTACATACCAAAGTATCAACGATATACTATATCTATTACCAGATACATATCTTTTACTCTATGATTCCCGACGAAAACGAACTCAAAAACAAATTATCCCCCGAGGCATATTCAGTCCTACGTGAACGCGGTACCGAGGCACCCTTTTCTGGAAAACTCATTCACCCTGACGCAGAGGGGTTGTACCGATGTGCAGTGTGTAGCAATCCCCTCTTTACCGCTGATGCAAAGTTCGATTCAAAGAGCGGTTGGCCGAGCTTCGACCAGGCATTGTCCGGTGCGGTCAAAAATATTACTGATGATTCACACGGAATGCGTCGGACTGAAACGGTATGTGCTGTATGCGATTCACATCTCGGTCACGTATTTAATGACGGACCGACCGCGACTGGTATGCGCTATTGTATGAATTCTGTATGTTTTGCAGACCCGATTGATACTACTACTAATAACAAGTAACATCACTAAATTCATATGACACAAACAGCAGTTTTCGCAGGAGGATGTTTTTGGGGACTCGAAGACCTCATCAGGAAACAACCAGGAGTAATTGATACCGAAGTCGGATACGCCGGTGGCACCAATGCAAACCCGACCTATGACAACCACTCAGGACACGCAGAGGCAGTACAGATAACCTATGATGATGAGAAAACCTCGTATAAAAATTTACTCGATTTTTTCTTTCAGATTCACAACCCTACGACGTTAAATCAACAAGGCAACGACCGCGGTACATCATACCGTTCTGCTATTTTCTATGCGAATGATGCAGAAAAACGAGAGGCACAGGATTTCATCACCATCGTGAACACTTCAAAACGCTGGCCGAATCCTGTTGTCACCACACTCGAACCATTCACCCGGTTTTACCCAGCCGAACCCTATCATCAGGATTATTTGCAAAACAATCCAGGTGGATACACCTGTCATGCGATTTGGTTTGATAGTTATGTGAAATAATTATTTACTTTGAGCCCAAAAATTCTCTTGCTCTTTTTATATGAGCTTCCTTCTTTTCTTTGTTCATTTTTTTGTACATTAACCCAATGTATCCCAATCTACCCTCTCGAGAGAGGGCCTCGTAATGATTACCTACAAAATTCCAAAACAATGCATCCCAAATTTCTGACCATTCACCTTTTTTATAGTTACTCATTCCAATGATATAAGCAGAACCAGAGATGTAAGGCTTTGTAGTAATCAACCCACCATCGGCATAGAGAGCCATACTATATACATTCGGGACCATCACCCAGTCATACGAATCGATAGACATCTCCATAAACCAACGATACACCTGGTCTGGATGGAATTGGCATAAATTCATAAAATTTCCGAGTATCATAAGCCTCGGAATGTGATGTGTATATGCGTATGACAATAACCCTTTACAAGCGTCATCAACAGGATCTATACCTGTACTAGCATTCCAAAAAGACTGAGGTATATTCCTATTTGAATGAAAATAGTTACTGGCTCTAGATCGCCTACCGTAATACACGTATACTGCTCTCATATACTCTCTCCATCCAATAATTTGTCTTATAAAACCTTCGAGAGAAGCAATTCTCACAGGGTTGTTTTTTGCATACTTTAATGTTTCTTTTATTACATATTCCGGCTCGAGCAGTCCAATATTCAAAAGTGGTGACAAGATACTATGAAAAAGAAAATTCGATCTGGTTGTTATAGCGTCTTCGTATGGACCAAACATATCGAGCTTTAGCTCGAGAAAATCTCGGAGCCAGTCTTTTGCTTCCTCAAATGTAGTAGGATAAAAAAACTCATCAGTATTACCATAATTTTTACTAAAATTTTTCTCTATATATCTCTTTGCCTCGATGACATAAGAATTAATATTGGGCTCTGGTGGGTTTTCCAAAACAAGATCTTTTGGAATTTTCTTTCTGTTGTCCTCATCATAAGACCATTTACCACCCACAGGGCTGCCATCGGGTTCAATCAAAATTGATAATCTCTTACGCTGCCATTCATAAAAAGTTTTCATAAAAAACTTTTTCTTTTTTTCAAACAACGGAGAGAAAAAATCTTTTAATTCTTTTCTACCGGTTAGAAACATTGGTGTATCG
The DNA here is from genome assembly GCA_031424015.1 of Candidatus Nomurabacteria bacterium. Taxonomy (GTDB): domain Bacteria; phylum Patescibacteriota; class Minisyncoccia; order Phycocordibacterales; family UBA1006; genus JANPGR01. The sequence goes on along the minus strand of JANPGR010000101.1, from coordinate 17,345 downwards.
ATGACTGTGTACTCAATAGATTTTAATGAGAGGGCCCTCTGTAGTCTGCTCGACAACCAATCATCTGCCACATCGCAAAAAGAAACCTTGGTTATTTTTTTCTCTGCTAATATCTCTGCGATATCTCCTGTTTCTTTTATATCTGAGCATTCTACATACACAACAGAATGACCTTTTTGTAGTAGCCAGTCTCTATATGACCGCATACTGGCTCGATGCAGTATGAGTTTTTGTTTATGAAAAGTATACTGAGTAAATAAAAGAGGTTCTTCTACGAGAAAAACAATAACTTCAGGCTTCAAGAGTGGATTATTGTGAAAAAGTTGATGCGGATAAATGATTACTACTTCTTTCATATAATGTTAATATTACCGATGTTTTCGACACCTGTCACTACAATAGATAACTGCGTTCCACTGGCCACGACTATCCCATGATTTACGGCTATGGAATACTCTATTGCACGCTATACATAATTTAGTTTGCTGTTTAAGGTCAGGTGATTTCATATATTTCTAATACTCTCTTTCACTTTCTGATTTATTAGATGTTACCATTTTTTTATAATGTTTTTCTCCTCGACCCTGGACTCGTTCACGCCAAATAATAAACATTTTTGGTTTCATTACTGTTTTCATAATTTTTATAACTTGGGTCTCTGTATAGCCGTATTGAATCAATATACTCTCAAAAGAAACATCATCCTCCCAAGCAGCCCTGATCACTCTATCTCGAGTAAAAACATCAATATCATAAACATCTTTTTCTGTAAATTTTGTATTCATACTCTATATATACTACCTTTTTTACAAGATTTTGTACAACAGATATTTCAATCTAATTATCATTTAATCAAAACTATCTTGGTTTGTAAAACAAAAATACCCCAAGTCAAGGCAGCGAGGTATTTTTGTGAAGTAAATTATTTTCTAACGAGAATTACCAATAGAATCGCTCTTCTACTATCTTCCCATCTTTTGTTACATAGAGTGCGATTTCTTCTCCTTTTATTTCTTTCCCGTCATGTCCCATACCTGCAAATCCCATTCTGCAAGCAAATGAATTACCAGAAACAATAGCGTCGTCACACCAGCTCGTTGCTGGACCATCGAACATCTCTGCCCAACTTTGCCCCTTTGTCTTTATTGCATCGAGACCTCGTGATTCCCGCTGACCCATTGAATCATCCATTTCAATACTCACTACGTTATCTGCGTACAATGTGTCGTGCGCTTCTTGATACTTTCCTGATCGACAGAGTTCTACTAATGTTGTTGCGATTTGTTGTGTTGTCATATATACAGAGAATACCACATCGAATATTTTATATCAAAAATCAACTGTGAATTCTTGGAAGGAAAATACTGGTTAGTAGTCTACTATGTAGATTTACATAGCTTCTTTACTATGCAACCCTAAAACTCTGCATTTCCTGGTGTTCGCGGGAACGCGATCACATCACGGACATTGGTCATACCTGTAATAAACAGTATCAATCTCTCTAGCCCCAGACCAAATCCACTATGCACACAACCGCCAAACCGTCGCAAATCCAGATACCATTGCATTTCTGCTGGATCGATGCCCACCTCTGCCATACGATTGATCAATGTGTCATATCGCTCTTCACGTTGTGATCCACCGATAACCTCGCCGATCCCTGGGAACAGTACATCCATCGCTGCCACAGTTTTGCCGTCATCGTTCTGACGCATATAGAATGCTTTGATGTCTCGTGGATAGTTGTAGATTATCGCTGGTTGTTTGAAATGCTTTTCTACCAACCATCTCTCGTGTTCGCTCTGTAGATCGATACCCCAGGATACTGGGAATTTGAATTTTCCTTTTTTGTAATGATTGGAATCGAGCAATAAATCGATTGCTTCAGTGTAGGTAATACGCTTGAATTCGTTATTGGCAACAAACTGCAAACTCTCGATTAGCGACATTTCGCGTCTGTCTTCTGTTTTCATATTTTTTTCTGATTCGATAATAGATGCATTCAAAAATTCAATATCAGATGCGTTGTGTTCCAACACATAAGCAATCACATACTGCACGAAATCCGTCGCCAATTGCATATTGTCGTGAATATCATTGAATGCGACCTCGGGTTCGATCATCCAGAATTCTGCCAAATGCCGCGAAGTATTCGAATTCTCTGCACGGAATGTGGGACCAAATGTATATACACGGCCCAGCGCCATCGCAGCTGCCTCTGCCTGCAGCTGCCCCGAGACAGTCAGGTTTGTCCGTTTGCCAAAGAAATCCTGCGACATATCCACACTGCCATCATCTGTACGTGGAGGGTTTGCTATATCGAGACTCGTCACCTGGAACATCTCCCCTGCACCCTCTGCATCACTACCAGTAATAATTGGTGCGTGTAAATAATAAAATCCACGATCATTGAAAAACTTGTGGATAGCAAACGAAACAGCATGACGAATACGGAAGACAGCAGAAAACGTTCTCGTACGCATACGCAAATGTGCATGTTCGCGCAAGAATTCTAATGACTGGGATTTCTTTTGCATTGGATAGACAGCCGGATCTGCATCCCCGAGGACTGTGATAGCGGTTGCATTCAGATCTATTACCTGTCCAGATCCGAGTGATTCTGCCAAAACTCCCGAAACCTCGATACAACTGTTAAAGGTAATTCTGCCAATAGTTTCTTCATCACACAACCCATCAGGAATGACAACCTGCAGATTCATCCCCGATCCATCTGATAATACAACAAAACGATTCGATCGAAAAGACTGTACCCAACCTGCAACCGTATAAATAGCCCCTATTTCTGGATTTTTGATAATTTCTGATATTGCCGTGTATTTCATATACCCAATAGTATACACTAAACTGAGGTGAAATACAGTTGATTATTACCCTGAATAGGAACACCCGAGAGAAACAGAATAAGGCGAATTTCTATTTTCCAATTCCAGTAGTTGCTGTGTTACTGAATCTTGGGATTTGAGTTTATAAATTGCATCACCTTTTGCACCAATATAGTGAACATCTACATAGCATGAATTCCCGCCTCGGAACACAGGAATTCTGAGATATTGTTTTTGATTATGAACAACAATCGTAGGTATCATAGCAGTGCTATAATCTACATCATTTTGATCAGGATAAGAAACAGAACTATCAAACTCTGTATATATTGGAAAAAATTCACGAGCACAATCCTGTAAAATAACTGATCTATGATGAATAGTAGTATTGGTCACATACCAAATAGTGTTCCCGTTCCACTGCCCTATATTTTTTACAAATAATGCATTATTACTAAAAGCATCCTTCTTTTGAGATTCTGCATATTCTACCGAATAGTGATCCATAGTATTCATGTTTTCTCTATAAGAATCCAAAACGCTAGATCCATTTCTCTGGAGAACGTATACCCTATCTAGTTCGTTTTTAGCATTTTCTACTATGGTCGCGAATTTCTGCAGAGAACTGTTATTGCTGCATCTTTCACCTAAAACACGCGACCCTTTGTATATAAAATGCGGCCGCAGAAAAAATACTGCAGTAATGATAATCATGCACACTAATACTGTGATACTGGTATATCTCCTTTTCATAGGATGAATTATATCACGCTCATAACGCATGCACTATAGGATCTACCAGACCACGAGAGCTCTATAACCAACTCCATCAAAACTTATTTTGTATTGTTATACTATTAGCCTCTCGATACTATATATGCCAAATGCCCAACGTAACAAATCAACATAACCGCGTGCTACACATGTATACTGTTGCTAAATATATTATTATCGAGTATAATCGAGAGACTTATGAATACTCAAGAAGAAGAAAAAATACAAGTAGTAGATTCTATAACAGGTGAACCGACTGGTCAAATTGTTAGCCGTGGTGAATTATTCGAACATAAATTATGGTGTCGAACATCAAATGTATTTATCGTAAATGCAGAAGGTCAGATATTGTGCCATAAAAGATCTAGTAGTAGAGAGCGTTTCCCCGGTGTTTGGTCTACACATTTTGGTGGACATGTTTCAGAGGGTGAAAGTTTCCGTATCAATGCATTAAAAGAAGCAGAAGAAGAAGTAGGGTTAAAGGTATCAGTTATACAAATGATACCATGGAGAACCAGTTGCAAACCTGAACATCGTATTTGGACCAGAGATTTTATAACAGTGTATAATGGCAGAATAGAAGACCTGCAGTATCAAAAATCTGAAATTGATGGTATCGGATGGTTTTCTGCTAATGAGATTCTGAAAAAACTAAATGATGAATCTGAAACAGATTGGAAAGCAGATCTTGCTGGTTTCCATGATTTTGATTCAGACTATATGTGTCTACGGGCAGTATTAACAGCCTGTATAGATTTGGGTGTATTTTCAACTACCTATCATCCGTTGCACAAGTGGAATCCAAATGAAATATAATGAAGGGACCCCGGGGCAGAGCAACCGGGGTTATCGAGGGCTTGAATACGTTTTCGGGCTTTTGAAGTGACTGGTGTCCTGTTTGAGGCGTAGACGCAGTTCTGCCCGGTCGGAAAAAGTTTGTAAAACTTATTTGGGCAGATAGCAGAGCCGACGAGGTATTGAGAATAAAAACCCAATGTCACAACAGTTGTTGCGATATTGGGTTTTTTACACCCTAACCAAAAAGAAAATACATAGCCTGTGGCGAGACTATGCTTTTATTTTTATTCTCAATACCTCGAATTTATGTTCAAATCCATTACAGTCAAAGAACTCTTTATGCAATTTCCAAAATTGCATAAAGAGTTCTAGAGTGGTCAATTCTGGAGTGTTGTTTCAAATTTTTCTAGTCCTTATATTTTGGCTCAGCACCAACTGCTTTTATGATCAATGCTTCTTTTCCACTCTTATTTTTATAATATTCTATAAAATCACTGTATTTATATGATTTATTCCCAAAAAAATAAAGACCAAAGAGAGCTATTAGCTCAACTAGTATATTTTCTGATGGATTATTCAACTCTTTTCCCTCTACAAAAATATTAACCATACTACCTGCTTGCATTAGTGCGAATGTTCCAAATAGGGCGACCATTATACAAAGTATAAATCTCTCTTTTTCTTTAGATTCCAAAATGTGATCATTGGTTGTTATAATACGAGCAGCTTCATTTAACGACTTATCATTTTCTGTATTAAAAATAGGTCTTTGTTCGAGTCTTGTTTTTAGTACCCCCAGTCCTCCTTCTAAATCAATCGCTTTTTTTATTTCCTGCATTGTTGTTCCAAGTTTTCTTGCCTCTATTTCAATTTGCTGATTTATAGATTCTTGGCTTATATTGTTAGCTTCAAAATTATAGTTCATATAATTATTCTTTTGCTGGTGCAATATTTCTAATAAAATCCCTCAGCTCTATCACTCCAGTATTGAGGAATTTGAGTAACTCTAATTCTTCTTCGGGAGATATTATCCCTGATTTTATCTTTTCTATCAGGTCTATTATTTTCTGTTGATCTGTGTCCATATAGCTAATTATATTAATTCTAACGACACCTACAGTGTAATATATATATATATCAAGCAAGCCTTGCACATGCTAACACCTGCTTAAGTAAGGGCGCCTGGCACTTTTATCTGAAAAAACTTCTTTTTCTATCTAGAGATTGGAGTCCTATTTCAAAGGTAGTTGGAAGGTTTTATTTTTTTATTTTACATCAAAAATATGTGGTAGTAGGATTTCCCTATTTATAATCGCAGCTATACGAGGTGCGCTCACAACGGCAGGTAATATCCCCACACCATTACATCCAAAATTGTAGAGCAATCTCGGCTCTACCCTATCGCGACCGACTGTGCGTATTTGATTAGGAGTAAATCCCATGAGTCCATGCCACAAAAATGAAAACTCAAAATCTACCTCTGATGCCGCTCTATAATTTTTCTTTAAAAAACTCTCTATACTGCTACGGACAGGTTCTTCGAATTCTTGTGTATGGTTGTATTCCAGAATCTCTTCGAGGGCCTTGTCGGGACCGCCAACGCTGATCAAGTTATGAGTAGTATTATTATCCATACGCAATGGTCTACGAGTCAGATAATAATAATCCTCTGGGTCTGTAGTATTCGTCAGATAACTAATCGCGGTCGCCCTGTCAGCTGGGTGATCAGTATATGCACCCATATATCCAATCAGACCCCGGATAGAACGATGAAATGCAGTATTGATATCTTTTGTGCGGTTAGAATTAATAGTAAAATTTTCAAATCCATTAGTACAGAGCACGACCTCCTCACAAGTAATCGTCATAGTATTATGAGTAGTTATAGTGACCACCTCCATGCAGTTTATTTCTGTTATAGGAGAATTCTCATAAATCGAAAATCGACCAGGGAACATTTTCAATAATTGCGCCGCGAGCTCTTCGGTGAATCGTGCACTATTGGTACATCCTTTTTGCTCTGCGATAACTGCTTTGAAATCCCTATTACTACTCTCCAGTAAATCTAAAATAATCTGTTGTTCTGTTATTTCTATAAAATTATACAATGTGCTATCTAGTCCGCATTCATCCAAAAAATCCCTCGTTGCCATCATCGTCCACGGCGTGAGGCCTGCCTGCCTTCTGGATGTTTCTTGTTCGATAAAATACAACATTTGCTCTTTGGATTGTATTCCTGTGTATCCTTCGAATTGATAGATAGGAACATCGAGATGATATTGTTCTTTTAGCAAGATTAATGTATTAATAGAATGCTCTATTTCATGAAGAGACGAATATGTCATCTCTGGTCCGAATTCTGCAATGATACTCTGAATTGATCTCTCGAAATAGGTGGTCAACTGTCCTGCATTGTGACCCGTTGCTCCATGAGCTATTTGTTTTGCTTCGCAGATTATCACCGTCTTGTCTGTTTTTTGTAATAGTAATTCTGCGGTTAATACGCCTGATATACCTCCGCCTATTATAGCGATTTGTGCAGTACTATGATTCTGTATTTCAGACACAGGTCTCGTCCTTTGTAATTCGTAAATCCAGGGTGATAATACCTTGTTATCATTTGATTTCATACACTATCATCATACCTAAATTTTGTATAAATGCACCTACCTCTCTGTATAATTATTTGTGTTTTAGAGTACAATGAGGGCAACCTTCTACTGGAGTATCCTTTGAATGAACATGTAAAAAACGAACGGATAAATATGTTGCAATAGGAACACAAGCAATCAATCCAATACTACCAGACAGCGATCGTATAATCTCAAAGGCAAATTGTTCTTGGAAAATGGTGATCAAAAAATTTGACTGTAATGATTGTAATAACAAAACAATAGGCAGTGATGTCCCTACATATACCAACACCAGTGTATTCACCAATGCACCTGCATGATCCCTACCTACTCGCAATGCACTTTTGTACAGATAAGAATTGGATGCATCTGGTTTAGACTTTTTTAATTCTTCGACAACTGCGACTTGGGTGATAGAGATATCATCCAAAACTCCCAACATCGCTATAATAACTCCACCTATCATAATACCCATAAAATCCAACTGAACACCTATTGAACTACTCAAATAGGTAACCTCGTCACTGACAACCCCTGTCAGACCACTAGCATAAATAGCGATAGTGGCTATCAATAATGCGAAAACAACTGATAGAAGTGTACTGATATATGCTATTATTGTAGATCTCTTGTATCCATGACTGATAAACACAGCACACCCAGCAATCAATATCCCCAATATACAGCTCGTTATAATAGGCGAATACCCACCGAGTAGCATAGGTGTATAGATACCAAATATCACAAACAAAGTCCCCGCCAACGCCGACAATGCCCTGAGCCCTTGTTTGAAACCTAGCGACAGAACAGCGAGAAAAAATACTCCTGCCAATATGGCTAATGGGATTGTTCGATCTCTACCATAAATATCATACTGAATACCATTCAATGATTCATCATATTCAATCCTATGTGTTGCAGTCATTACCACCCTGTCCCCCACCGACACCTCGCCAATCTGGCTTTCTGCTTGGTACAAAACACCCTTTCTGTCCTTGACTAAAACCATTTGGGAAAATATATTATTATCAGGATCTAGTATATTTTTTTCACCTACTTCGACTATAGACCCCCTGGTATAGTCTATCTGCTGTGCAAATACCGGAACAGTAAAAAACAAGACACAGATAAAAAGAACTATTTTTGTAAAAATACTACAACGATATAACATATATATATAGGGATTATATCACAATTATAGATATAGATAAATCATCACATGAATACATAACATGTAAATTATATTATTTCGTCACTTCTATCATTACCTCATTTCGTACCATCCACGGAGGAGTTCCTGGTCCGTTGTATCCAGCATAAGAAGCCGAACCAATTGTTTCAATTTTATCTTTTGCCAAGTTTGCAATTAATTTTGTAGTAGAACGATTTATTACTCGGTCACTACGAAACCCCCAAAACCTCGCTACTGCAACAGTTTTTTCGGGTACTTCTACCAGTCTTACCCTATCGTCGTTCGGAGTCGGCAATGTTTCCATTGTGTAGCCTTTTGGCATTCCAAACGAAACCGTTTGGCTATTGGCATTTTCATTGATAACAACCGGTGCTGTCATTGCTATCTGTACCCCTTTTGCTGTGGGTGCACTGGTGCTGACGACGGGTGCTGTCATTGCTATGGGTTGTTTTGCCACATTCCCGCCGAATATATAATTTGCTACGATCCTAAAACCCGAGTTCATACCAGACCTGTAATCACCGGGTACCACTGTCTGTGCTACAATATGCCGTGGATATGTTCGTATTTCATATGTACTTGTCCTACTAGTAACAGTATATTCTGCCTGCTCGACACGCGAAGCAAAATACCCCCACACAGACCAGAGGCCACCTATCGCTAATACTATTAGTAGTATTTTCATAGCAATAGTATAGCACAAATTACTCATATTCAGAATGAAGGGACCCCGGGCCAAGGCCACGAGGTATCAGGGCTTGAATAAGTTTTATAACTTTTGAAGTGCCTGGTGTCCTGTTTGAGGCGTAGACGCAGTTCTGCCCGGTCAGAAGAAGTTTGTAAAACTTATTTGGGCAGATAGCAGAGCCGACGAGGTATTGAGAATAAAGGTTTTCTTTAATTCAAGAGATAAATTATTGAGTATCGCATATATTTGTGATATAATTCATTCAATATGAACGAGTTTTTAAAAAAAATGCAACACCAGCCTGAGGAAGCATCTTTTTTAGAAAATAACCTCGAATTTAATTATATTGGCAAAGGCGGAATAAAATCACAACTTTTTCAAGAAGTAAATACAGGTGAACTATTTCACTATGTAGACCCTGAAATAAAAAATGTCGAATATCCGTTTGCTGAAAGACTAATACCAATGCTCACAAAAGGAATCATAAATACTTCAGACACAGTATACGACAAAAAAAACTAATTCATTTTATTATCACGAACAGAGTATCGGTTCTCTCGATCATCAAAACCGAAAAGAGTTTGGTGCAGAACTTGAAGCGGATTTTTGGATTTTTCGACATATATTTGATGACCCACATCAGGAAAAAGTATATCCCCGTGATAGTCTAATTAGTGCCACCAAAAGACTCGCTGCTCTGTTGTTACCCGACTCTTGGAGAAGTGCAAGCTCTGAACAAATAAACGTCATGAGTAATAGGCGGGAGACAAAAAAATACTATTATGATTTTTCTTTAGCTCTTCGTTTTATCGACTCAATTAACGATGACAATACCCGCGAACAATTTATAAAACGTGTAAATACCTATTGCGGTATTACCTCGAACGGTCTTTTCAGCAAAGAAAAAGCCGTGAGTATTTTATTGTCAATATCTCAAAAACTATCAAAGCTGATCAATGTATATCTTTCAGATTATGCTTTTTTTGAAAAAATACATGAGCACGCACAAAAAGGATCAGGTGATATCTTACTCAAACATAGGCCTGACATATTGTTTAATGAATTACAGCAAAGAGCTATTATTGCAAATAAAATTATAGAGGATTATCTTAGAACCCATCACTTAGATTATCTATTTACATACGTTATAGTTAGCTGCAAACATGTTGCAAATGTTCCCCACAAAAGATACGGGATATTGACATAGGCTACCCAGCGAAGTTCAGGCTCATTCTTCCAGATCATATAAAGTGCCCAGATGAGCGTACCGACGACGAGCAGAATATCAAGCGAGGCAAGCAGATTATTTTTGAGCCCAAACTGAATCGGTGTAAAAGCAAAATTGAAAAGGAGATTAAGTGCAAATGGTAGTGCCACTATCCATGGGATTTGCTTGGTGAATGCTTTGTAAAACACTATACCAAAAGAGACGGCGATAATCGCATAGAGCACCGTCCACACCGGTCCAAAGAGCCAGCTCGGTGGAGCCCATATGGGTTTGATAAGTTGGGAATACCAGTTGTATGTGTTCATAATTTTGTTTACTCGTATATTAGTTTGGGATGTGCAGAATTACGTTTCCTTTTTTTCTCCCAGTGTCAACATATCGGTGAGCTTCCACAACTTCGTTCATGGTAAATGTTCTGTCGATTACTGCTTGATATTTGCCAACCTCATAGAGTCTCCCCAGTTGCTCCAATTGCTCTTTACTATCAGAGGCAACATCAAATCCTTCGACCGTTATATAGACACCGCCGTCATTTAAAAGATGAGTACACTTTTTTTTAGAAGTTTTACCGACAGCGTCAAATATAATATCAAAAGTGTTGGCTTGTTTGGTAAAATCTTCCTTATCATAAAGTATAGTATGTGTAGTGCCCAGAGTACGCACCAACGGAAGTCCATCAGAGCTACAGACTGTTGTGATTTCTGCTCCATGATATTTTGCTATTTGTATCGCCGCACTTCCTACCGCTCCAGTGCCCCCAACGATTAAAACTGTTTGCCTCACTCTTTTACTGATCCCGGCCTTTTCTAGAAAATAGACTGCAGTCTGTCCACCAAACACAATAGCAGCAGCCTCATCAAATGAGGCATTGTGAGGCATCATTACAACCGCACTTTTTTCATCAACTGCAATGTATTCTGCGTATGTACCGAATTTGAAGCCAGTTGCACCAAAGACGCGATCACCAATGTTAAAATGAGTTACTTTGTTGCCGGCACTCTCTACGATTCCCGCAAAAACAGTTCCCAAGATTGGTTTTCTTGGTTTTGAAAAACCTAGTACCAGCCGCATAACTATTTTCATAAATCCTTTGACCTTCAGAGCTCTGACCCTAACATCGCCAGAGTTTACCGTCGTTGCAACTATTTTGACTAATATTTCGTTATCCTTTGATATAGGTTTCGGCACCTCCCCCATTTGTAAAACCTCAGGTGGGCCATATTTTTTACAGATTATTGCTTTCATAAATCTATTTTACCATTCTTGTTATCGTAAAGATACCTTTCATGTTGTATGGTACCTATTCGTCCGTGCTCAGTGCTTCTTTTGGGACTACAAAACTTTCGACAATAATACGCGCTCTTCGATCGAATTCTTCCTTCGTCGAGTCCGATTGGCCGAAATTGACCATGTAATACACGCCATTATCTGTTTTTAATCCAAAGGCACATCCCCCGCTCGTCGGCATATTAGAGCTAAAAGTGTCATAGCTAAAGGTAGCTGACACTTTTAATTCGAATTCAACTAATCTATTGCACTTATTTCAAAACATCAACCTCCTCGTAGTAATACGACTGCTCTATCCCCTTTATATACACCTCACGATCATCGATCTTTTCGGTGAGGGCACCTCGCAATAATTCACGAATCTCCAGATCATTGACTGGACTACGCTGCATAGCATTAAAGTAATCCATTTTATCGATACTCGCCCAATCGATGCATTTCTGTAAACTATGCTTCAAGATTATATCAAGCCAGATTCTCATGGAACGCCCATTACCCTCCATGAATGGATGTGCTATGTTCATTTCTACGTACTTTTTAACAACTTCCTCGAATGTGTTTTCTGGCATCCCATCTATTGTTTTGAGAATTTCAACTAGATAGAGACACGACGCGAAACGAAATCCACCCTTACTAATATCTTTACTGCGAATTTGCCCAGCAAAATCATACAAACCACCGAATAGATATGCATGAATTTGTTGCAGGCCTTTCATGGTGCCAACCTCAAAACCCGTAATATCTGGGCTACCAAACAATCGTAATGCGCGATCTTTACTAATGTCATCGATATTTTTCATACATACAGTATACCATATATGGGGTATTTTTGCATCAATTCTTTCTGTTAGCTCCACCATCAAATATAAAACCCATACTAGCCTAAAGGCGTATGGGTTTTACTTTGTCGATGTGCAACCTAGTTGATGAAGTGAGAACTGGCCTGAGAACCGTTTAGCAACAGGAATTAATTGGCTGTATTCGCGCAAAAACCTAGTTGGTGAGCCTTTTTAGCGGTGTATGAGCCCCATATACCTGTTTCCTTAGCAAAACCCTGTGGTTTTACGATTTCATCAAAGTATTTCTGTTGGAATTCTGCTACTATCTTACCGGTATCATATGTATAGCTACCAGATACTGGAATTTGATAACCCTGTGTGTTGAGAAATTGCTGAATATTTGTGACAACACTACCCGTTGAGCCAATACGATAGACGCCAGTACCCGGAGTACATTCTGTAGCGACCGGAACCGGCAGTTTTACTGGTACAGACTTCTTGGTCTTTATATCTCCAGCACAGAATCCTATACTCACTGCCTTTTTGGTTGTGAACTTACCCCATATTCCTGTTGCTTTTTTAAATCCTTGAGGTTTAAGAATTTCACGTGCGTATTTATTTTGAAAACGCACGACTGCATTATATGTCGATATATCATAGAGACCTGTGACCTTGATTTTATTTCCCTGAGCGTTTAAGAATTGTTGAATTTTTTTAACCGTTTCACCCTTATCGCCAATCTTATACAGAAGTGAGCCAGTATAACATGCTTTCATACCCGAATAATCAAGCGCAGTTAACAAACCATCGGTTGTTTGAGTTAGATTAACACCTACATTTAATGGATTTACAATTTTACCACCAGAACCCCCACCTCCACCGCCACCACCCCCAGATGGCGTAACCGGTACAACTGCAGTAGAAACTGCGGGACCTATTGGATCCACTATCGTACCATTAGCTATTCCGTCCTCATCCCCTACGCCACCATCTGTTACGGTAAATGTTACTTTTGTAACAGGTGCACCGCCCACAGTTTGTGACCCAATTGAAACAGATGCGAGCGCTGTTATGTCGGTATAGGTATTAGATATACTACTGTATTTTTTCCAAAGCCAACTACTCGCATTTGCATACACTTGATCATAAAATATTGTCACTGTACCTGACTGACCAGAGGTACCACACAGTAGTTTAAATTTGTTTAGACCGAGGGGATAATCACCTGTGCTGTCTTGCGTCGTTCTCGAAGCTTCGGTTACAACTTCGAAACTATCAACGATATTACACCCTCCTACCGCCTGAAGCGTTGTATACACACCTGCGATTGCTGGATTTGGTGCCCCGGCAACGGTTTGCTGTACACTATCAGAAATACCATCTCCATTTCCATCGCCTCCGTTACGCCCGAGCACTTCGAGTGCATTAGGGTTTCCGTCACCATCGTGATCGAGCGTTGTTCCGATTCCTGTAGGAGTAGTATCAGGTGCAGAGTCGAGTACACCATCATTATCATCGTCTGTATCGGTAGTGTTCGGTATACCATCGCCATCGGTGTCGGTATCTATAATATTTGGTATTCCGTCACCATCAATATCGCTATCTGCACCATTAATAATCCCGTCACCATCTATATCAGTCGTTGTTCCGAGCCCTGTAGGGGTGGTATCAGGCGCAGAGTCGAGTATACCGTCATTGTCATCATCTGTATCGGTAGCGTTCGGTATTCCATCGCCATCGGTGTCGGCATCATACACATTCGCAACACCATCTCCATCTATATCTGGGTCTACAGTATTGAGTATACCATCACCATCGTAATCAGTAGAAGTACCAACTCCCGAAGGTGTCGTATCTGGTGCAGAGTCGAGTACGCCATCATTGTCATCGTCTGTATCGGTAGTGTTCGGTATACCATCGCCATCTGTATCCGTATCCAAAACATTCGCAATGCCATCTCCATCCATATCTATATCAACCGCATTGAGGATACCATCACCATCAGTATCAGTGAGTGTTCCATAACCATCAGCATCGTTTGGTTGCACAGTATCAGCGCCGTCAAGCACGCCATCATTGTCATCGTCTGTATCGGTAGTGTTCGGTATACCATCGCCATCGGTGTCGTTATCATATACGTTTGCAATACTATCCCCATCTATATCTGGATCGATCGCATTTAACACACCGTCTCCATCATAATCAGTAGATGATCCCACTCCGGTTGAACTCGTATCTGGCGCAGAGTCGAGTATACCGTCATTGTCATCATCTGTATCGGTTGTATTCGGTATACCATCGCCATCGGTGTCGTTATCAAGCACGTTTATTACCCCGTCTCCGTCCATATCTGGGTCTACAGTATTGAGTATACCATCACCATCTATATCAGTCGCTGTTCCGATTCCTGTAGGAGTAGTGTCAGGTGTAGAGTCGAGTATACCGTCATTGTCATCATCAGTATCGGTAGCATTTGGTATTCCATCGCCATCGGTGTCGGTATCATATACGTTTGCGATACCGTCACCATCAATGTCAGGATCACTTGTATTTGGTATACCGTCGCCATCAATGTCAGGATTCAAATCATTATCGGTAATACTAATTGTTCTGTTTTCTGCAGGCAGACTATCAAACAGATCATCTGTTAAAACAGTATTAATTGCAAAAGATACAGGTATGCCCGATTCTGAATCATAGTCTGCATCTTCTGGAGCTGTGACAGAGATATTCTGTGGCGTATTCCAATTAGCATTAGTAAAAGTGAGAGATGTGGTATTAAGAGTAATTTCACTCGATACTTCTGACCCAATAATTACAACATCCGATACTGGCTGTGCTGTCAGCACTACTGAAAACGTTGTTGTATTAGTTGTGCCTTCAGGAACTGTTCCTGTTGCACCCGTAACACTGAATCCTGCAATTTCATTATCAGTATTTACAATAGATACATCAGCAACACTGGAAGCTGTGAGTGAATCATACTGTGGATTTGCAGACGTCACATCACCAGTAACTAAATAGTAACTAATGTTTCCATCTACGAGCGTATCGTTCACACCCGTGACGGTAATTTGGTTTGCTGTCGGCGTATTCCAATCTGCATTTGCAATAACAATCTGGGTCACACCCGAAAGTGTGCCTTCTGTTGCGTCGGAAATTGAAAGCGGTATTGTTACCGATGCGCCAGCTGCAGGCTGAGACCCTAGTGTGAACTGGAATACTGCAGTGGTTCCATCCTCACCCGTAGTACTATCCACCGCGGTAATAATTATATTTGGCGCATCATTGTCTTGATTCGACATGATCACATCAGCAACAGATGAACCAGTAAGCACATCGAAAGCAAGGTCAGCAGAGGTTACATCACCCGTAATGATGGTATAGCTCACCGCCCCATCAGTAATAGCATCATCAATACCTGTGACAGTTACGACATTGTTCGTAGGTATATTCCAGTTAGCAGGAGTAATCACAATACTCGCTGGTACAGTACCCTCTGTAGGAGTAGTCGATGACAATAGAACGGTTACATTCGCTGTCGGGCGTGCACCAAGCGCAATCTGGAAATTACCAGTTGCACCGTCTTCATCTGTTATGGTATCAATCGGAGTAATAGTAATTGATGCAGTATCATCATCTGTTGCATTAACAGATACAGTTTGGGTGAGACTATCAAACAAATCATCAGAAGACGCGTTAACAGTTGCTATCGTAACCGTCGTCGAATCATTTCGATCAAAATTATCATCCACCCCTGTGATCGTAACAGTTTGATTGGTACTCCAATTTGCACTGGTAAATGTTAGCGTGCTCGGTGAAACTGTCGCCTCGCCCACAGCACCGCTCACGACTGATACAACTACGTCTGTAGCCGGCTGAACCGATAAATGCACAGCAATCTGATCCGTGCCACCAGCCTCGGTTACTGTTGCGGTATTTTTTGAAAGGATAAGTGCAGGTGAATCATTATCAGTAATATCTACATTTCGTGTCTGATCAGCAAGCGAGTCAAAAGCATTGTCCGATGACGCATCAGTAACGCTAAACATAATAGTTTGATTTGTCTCGCTGACCCCATTTACATCTTCCGTTCCTGTTACCGAAACATTTTGAGCAATATTCCAATTCGTCGTTGTAAATGTCAAAGTTGTGGTATTGAGTGTGAGTTGAGGTGATGATTCAGAAACTGCAATCACCACGTCACTTGAAGGCTGCGCACCTAATACAACAGCATAGAGACTGGCATTTGTAGAACCTTCAGATAGAGTAGTATTAAATAATGGCGAAACAATAAATGAAGCCGTATCATTATCAGTAACAGCGACAGACACAGCCTGATCCGCGAGTGAATCCCAAACATCGTCAGAAAGCGCATCATTAATGCTTACAGTGACTGAAGGTGATTCATTTACGAGATTGAAATCTTCAGCCCCTGTAACAATCACCGTCTGTGCCACATTCCATGTACCTGGAGTAAAGGTAATGGTCGCAGGAGAAACTCCGGCGCTCGTATTATTACTATTAACACTGAGTACTACATTAGTTGCGGGTTCATAATTCAGTACCACCGTAAATGAATCGGTCGCACCCCCCTCGGTGACTGCAGTATTTCCACCTGACTGCACAATGCTGTATCCAGGCGCATCATTATCAGTAACCGCAACATTGACTATTTGATCCGATACGCCGTCATAATTATTATCAGAACTTGCATCAGTGATAGAGAGTGTAACTGTCGGTGTCTCTGAAATTAGATCAACATCTTCGGGGGCCGTGACAGTAATAGTCTGTGGCGTTGCCCAGTTCACACTCGTAAATGTCATTGGACTGGTCGTAACCGTAGCGCTGGTTGTATCACTACTGGTCGCAGTTATCACCACGTCTGTATCCGGCTGTGCGTCGAGTACTACCGTAAACGAATCAGTTGCACCACCTTCGGTCACGGCTGTTGTTCCGCCAGACTGGACCACGGTAAAGCTGGGAGTATACACACGAATCGCCTTGTTGGCGCCAAGAGAATTGGCTGCTGCAGGGGCAGCAAGTGTTACTACAGCATCGAGCCCATTTGCAGTCGATGTGATAGTGCCACTATTGAGTGCTAGTGAGGTTGTACCAACATA
>JANPGR010000100.1:0-11532 GCA_031424015.1 Candidatus Nomurabacteria bacterium | reverse complement strand
CGGAGCCAAAAACGGCATAAACTGAATTCTACTTAGAGCCTATCCCCATAGGCACCAGCCTTTTACAAAAGAACACAAGGCTTTTACGATTTGAAACTTGTTATTTCTCGTAAAAACACACAAATACTCATTCTCTGTACTGATAGTACAGCTCATTCGTATTTCTGTATTTTTCCTTCGAAATCTCTCTGTTTCAAATTCGTAATCCCTATTGGGATAGGCTCTTATTTTTTTTGTTTCTCTTTTGTACTTGTGATATACTTTAAAATATATGTGGGCAATTCGTCGTAGATTATATATTCTCATCATTGTGATTGCGGTAGCGCTATCTGCTATTGTTTTGCCGCCTTTGGTATATAACTGGCTCAAACCTGCAATGTGCAACGATGCTCTGAAAAATGGCACAGAGACAGGGGTAGATTGCGGAGGTAATTGCCCTCGGCTCTGTTTTGATGTGCAAAAGCCTCTGGAGGTAGAATGGTCTCGAATCATTCATGTTGATGATAATGTATATTCTCTGGCATTTTCTGTTGAAAATCAAAATTTCGAATCATTCGCATATAATGTAGCCTATCAATGTACGATAGTCGATGCTGAATATTCCAAACTCAAAACAGTATCAGGTACGATATCCATACCTCCTGCAGGACGATATGTCGTTACTGATAATTCTCTAGAAATCCCACAAGGAAAACCAGATAAAATATTGTGTGCTCTGGCGAATCATTATGTGTATCTACCTCTACCACATGATTCGATACCTAATCCATTCCTCATTACAAAGGTTCTGCTCGAAACAGAAACAACTCGCCCTAGAGCAAAAGCAACGGTTGCGACTAATGACCAAAAACGTCTTTTCCATTTTGTAGATTTTGTTGCTTCTGTGTATGACTCAAATGATTCACTTGTTGCCGTGAGTAAAACCCGAGTCCCACGACTCAAAGCAGGAAAAGACTATGATTTGGTCTACACTTGGCCTAATCCGTTTATAGGTGATGCCCCATTTCGAGTTGAGATAACTCCTCTGTTTAGTTTTCCCGAATATGATGCACTTTTGCAAAAATAGTACCATACTACTGTTTTTATACTAATTAATATATGGCAAGAATAGAATATTTTTCTTTTGTGCGAAAGCTCCTCCTGGGCTCTGTCACTGTGCTATCTCTGGCAGGGTTATTTGTATTGTTTGATCCGAGTCAAAATGGATTGCAGTTTTGGGTTTCGAATTTGACGTTTTTTCGGCAATTACTCTATATTGTTATTGGCGTTTTACTGATGATATTTTGTGTTCGTCTTAAAAATTTTTGGTATCATGATCGACCTCTGGTAAAAATACTCTTTTATGTAGGGATTGGACTCCTGCTTGCGGTGCTCGTATTTGGGTCACGTATCAATGGAGCGCGGAGTTGGTTTGATTTTGGTCTGTTTTCGTTACAGCCTGCAGATGGTATGAAGATTGCTTTTATGCTGTTTATTGCTCACTTTTATGAACGTAGACATATATTGATAAAACATCCTTCAATATTGATACAACCTCTTTTGACCTTGGTGGGAGTATCTTTTCTCTTGTTGCTACAGCCTGATTTCGGTACGATGGTGATTTTTATTGCTATTTGGTTTTGCATGACTCTCGCTGCTGGGCTCTGGTGGAGGCATACAGCAATCCTTGTTTTGGGAAGTTTTGCTATTTTGGTTTTGGCTTGGCTGTTCGTGTTTGCTCCGTACCAAAAGGATCGTATTTTGACATTCATTAATCCCGAACGAGACCCTTTTGGTGCTGGATACAATGTTATACAGTCGAAAATCGCTATAGGAGCAGCAGGGTATACCGGGTATGGTGTCGGCGGGGGGACCCAAGGTAGATTGGGTTTTTTGCCAGAACATCATACAGATTTCGTCTATGCCAGTTTTGTCGAAGAATGGGGGGCTATTGGTGGACTGGTTATTATACTCTCTACCGCTCTTTTGGTGATTAGCTTGCTCTTGATCGGTGTTTATGGCGAGAGGTCTATCGATACTCTGTATATCGTAGGATATGCAACAATGATAGGGGTACACGGCGTAATCCATATCGGTATGAATATGGGTATGTTGCCCGTGACGGGACTACCGATGCCGTTTATGAGTTTTGGTGGTTCTCATATTATTACTGAATATCTAGGTCTCGGTATTGCCTTGTCTATGATTATGAGGGCAAAGCCAGATCAGTCATCGGGTGATGTGCAATTCCTAGGACCTAAAAATTTGAGTTTGTATTAGAACCTGCCCCCACAAATACCTCTAACCAATTCTGAAAAGTCGAAACTTGTTTGAGGCGAAATTCATCGTGATAGCGATGAAATTGATGCCGAGTTTTGCAGACCTGCAAGAATGGTTTAGGTATTTGTGGGTAGGAGGGTAGTTCTTTTGCTTTTTCCTGCCAATCGCGTATAATCAGAATAATGTCTTTCTTTTCTACCCCCAAAATCGGAATCGACCTCGGAACGGCAAATGTGCTGGTGTATGTCCCTGGCAAAGGTATCGTGATTAATGAACCGAGTGTGGTTGCTATCGATACAGAAACCCAACAAGTCAAAGCAATCGGAACCGAAGCAAAAGACATGATCGGCAAAACCCCTGATTCTATTATTGCTTTTCGTCCTATGCGTGATGGAGTGATCGCTGATTATCGTGTGACCGAGGCAATGTTGCGCTATTTCATCCAAAAGACCCTTGGCAGTTGGAACTTGTTGAAACCGGATGTAGTGGTGTCTGTACCGGCGGGGATTACGAGCGCAGAGCGTCGTGCTGTAATCGAGGCGGGACTGCGTGCTGGTGCAGGTAGCGTCATTCCTGCAAAGGAGCCTATTTTGGCTGCAATCGGTGCTGGTGTGCCTATTTACGAGCCTACAGGCCACATGATCGTCGATATCGGCGGAGGTACGACGGATGTGGCAGTGATATCCCTCGGTTCTATTGTGACCGCAAAATCAGTCAAATGCGCCGGCAACAAAATCGACCAGTCTATTATTGATTATGTTAAACGCACTCACAATCTGGCCATCGGCGAGAGGACGAGCGAAAAGATCAAAATAAAAATAGGAGGAGCAATGAGACAGTCTCCAGAAAATGAATTGGAAATCCTCATCAAAGGGCGTGATTATGTGTCAGGCCTGCCTCGTCAGATCAAAATGTCCACCAACGAGGTAGTAATAGCGATAGAACGCGAACTGGCAATTGTAATTCAGACTATAAAGGATGTAATGCACGAGACCAAACCCGAACTCGCCAGTGATCTGATCGATAACGGGATTATCCTGACCGGCGGGACATCCCAACTGCGCTATCTGACCGACCTCATCCTGGCAAAGACAGGCATAAAGGCATATTTGTCAGATGACGCGCTGTACTGTGTGGCAAAGGGGACAGGAATCGCCCTCGAACACATCGATGTGTATAAAAAAGCTCTCTTGGCGAAATAGTAGTAAAATCATTGACATCTATCAAATAGAGGTATAGATTAATCTGGAACTATTAAACTTTGAATTACAAAACCCTTCTCACCCAAAAACCACAAGAACAAGAAAACATCACCACTCACTCGCATGTGTTACTGATCAAAGCTGATGCTCTCCAAACAATTCAAAGGATAACTATGATAACAAATATCCAACCAGTGATGAGAAGTAATTAGTAAGGTATCCCTCTACAGAACGAGGAGTAGAGCTCACTAATCCAAAGAACATTTTCAAGTCTCTAAAGTTAAACTCTATTTGGAATCTTGTTTGATAGAGTGCTAACTCTAACTGCGTTGCAAGTTTCTTCATAGATCTTCTGGGTTGTATCAAAGCTATCCTCTTACCTTCCACGAAGATCTCTTGCTCTAGTTTCTTTGAAATATATCCTGCATCCATAACAAAGATTCCATCTAATTCTTTAGTCAAATCTATTACTACGTACCTATCATCGGTATTTCCTGAGGTAAGCTTGAGAGCAAGTATCTTTCTATTTAAATCACTACACATATGGAGTTTTAACCCATAAAACCAGCCCATTCCAGTCTTTCCCCATCCTGCAAACTCAGTCATGGTCTTGTGATGTTTTGCATTCTTTACCTTGCACACAGGTAATGGAGTACTATCAACATGCTTTACCGGGTGGGCCCCACTATGATTCAACCTAAAGAGTTTCATTAGTATATATGCAATGATCCAGCACTGTCTGTTGATTGCAATTACCAGGGTTTTGTAGGTACAATGGAGGTGCTCCTTGAAATCATCATAAACTGATTTCTTGGTAGTACGACCTGAAGTGTGCCAATACAAAGCAAGTGTAACCGCTTCCTTGATTGGTATTGATAATGGTCGACCAGATTTGTTGGGTTTATCCAACAGATGAAGCTGTTTGAGTACAGCATCAGCTTTGATTGCTAGCTTTTTGTAGGTGGCTAGTTCAATCGTACCTAGAGTACTCATGCAAAAATTGTATACAAAAAACCACCCAAAAGAGTGGTTTTTTGTGATTGGGTGGGGATAACGGGGAGGGTTTTGTAATTCAAAGTTTGTAATATGTAGTCATTCGGTCTTTTTCTTTTCTGGTCGAGTCTTTGTGGTATACTACGTATATGAAAAAGCTTGAATCACTAGATATGAGTCACTATTGGCAGAGTCATGGGATTCAGCCGGTGGATTCTTTTGTTGCCATTGCGGCCGACCTCCGGTCGGCCGCAATGAATCTGCCACATCACAGAGTACACATCCTAACAGGTGACAAATTCACGATCGACGAGGCACATCAGTATGCTTCGGACATCAGAATGCACTTGCCCGGACAGCAAATACTGTCGGTGTTGGCATATGATACCTATCTGGCCGAAGCCCAACAAGTCCTCCTCAAAGTCCTCGAAGAATCACCAGACCATGTCCACATTCTGATCCTGACTCTGGATGGTGCGGCTATCCTGCCGACGGTGCAATCCCGATGTCGCATATACCCGCCAATGGTGAAAAAGGGGAAAAAGGCTCCTTTTGCTATGCCATATCCTGCGATTTCGACCGACCTCGCGACGCGATTCGTTCACATCCTGTCAGCCTCGGGCAACCTACCAAAGACGTGGATCGCGGATGCTCAAAAATGGTTCAAGGTCAAGTAATAATTTATGGCAACGATAGAGGATAAGTACCGGCTATTGACAAAATCCAACAGGAGGAGTAGTCTCTGACCAGACTTTTAACAAACTGAATAAAATTAAATTTTTTAAAAAAGTAAACAGCTAAAAATGAAAAAAAATATTTTCATAAAAAGCCTTGTGTTTTTAATGGGTTTTTATTCTTGCAATTTACCCCCGCCCCCGCCAGGAATGCATGATACATCTAATACTTTGGAGTATATACTCCAAATGGAAGTAGGATGGATCAAGTTTATTCTACTTACTATGCTAGTTTTGAGTGTGTTTTTTGTTATTATTATAATAAAAGCATTGATAAAAACGGTATTATGGAGCTGGGACAAGATTGTCGATTTTCTACACAACCAAATCACAAAAAAGATTTGGAGTAAAAAGTTTTCAATCGCATTCTGGGTCGGTATATTCTATTTCTTTGGTGGATTCTTTGCTGAAAAGTTAGATGACGCGACCAGTTATTGGGAGCAGCACTATAAGAACAGAACGAAAGAGAGCGAGCCGACATTGGCTGACGATATCCGCTATCAAGCATATATCAAAAAGCTCTCGCTACACACCAGTGACTGGGAGCGGTCAGTGATTCTGGAAGGGTTAGACTCTCTCTCTCGTCAGATTGGCGGCAAACCTGTTGACTATTTGATGGCGATGAATTTGGAGTGTTCTCTGAATCCGTATGAATTACATGTAGACAGAGAAACAGGACAAATTACAGCTGCTAGTATTTTGCAATTTACAGAAACAGGGATGACAGAAGTTCCTGGGTACACAATGAAGGATATTGTTTTTGCTTGCAAGAATAGAAACATAAAGCTACTGGTGAAATGTTATATAACATATATGGTCAAACAATGGGAAATCAGGAATAGGCCAAATATGAATGATGGCAGAACTATCTATATGATAGTATTCTGTCCCGCAGCCGCCGGTAAGTCGGAAGATAAAGTATTGTATTCAATGCATCGAGAAAGTAAACTGGAAAAGAGGTACTATACAAAAAATCAAGGCCTCGATGGTTGGTATACCGACAGTAAGGGTCTGATTCTGCATAGTAAATCGGCGAAGGATGGCAATATCACGAGCCGAGAAGCTTTCCTGTGTATCAAGTACAAGGAAAAAGAAGTAGTAAATAAATTTAAATAACAATAAACAATAATTTCATCATAAAAATGTTCTAAAATAAAAATCATGAACAAAATAATACTTTATTTTTGTTTCCTGCCACTTATGTTGTGGGGGCAGAATAAACAAAAAATTGATTCTCAATTGGCACAGTTATTGCAGATTCTTCCGTGTGCTCCAGGTACACCAGTTCAAACCGGAACTCCTGCCTTATTCAAATTCGACTCTGGGCAAGACCTGTTGATTTCTGGCGACGGAAGGGCGACGATCCGTGCATTGTTTGTAATTGCCTGGGGGAGGTACCCCTCTCAGAGAGGAAACCTGAAAAAGATATTTATAGGGGGTCTTGAGTATAAATGTTCTAATGAAAAAGTGGTTAAAGTAATAGTGGATCCAGTTCAATCAGAAAAAGAGAGAGCTAAAATACTGGCTGCAAGACGGGATAGCATCGCTACAATGCAAAAGTTAAAAGCAGAAAATGATAAATTAGAAGAGCGGCTCAAGCCGTTTACTGCAATCCAAAAGGCAGTGCCATCAGCGGAAAAGGTTGATGCGATAATGGATGGAATTGAAAGAGATTACGAGGAGAATTCACCTGGAATTCTCGATTCTATTGAATCAGGTTGGAGGGGTGTAAAAAAATGGTTTTGGAGTTTGTTTTTCTCGGTATTTTTCCCTGTGTGGCTTGTAATGTTTTTGATACATAGGTTGTTTGATGCTGAAATTCAAAAAAACGAACATGGGGCAAAAATTGTAGATATGTTTAGTTGGATTTCTCGTATTGCTGCTGTGTTTATGGTTATAATATATAGTGTAACCGCAGCATTTGTCGTAACTGAGGCGTATTACTTTCTTTACGGGAAAGGTTGGAGATGGCTTATTGGCCCACCAGTTCTTATCTTAATCTTCTTGTTGTGGAAAATTGGTGATGCTACAGTTGCTGATTTTAGGGTAGCTTATGATAAAGTTCATCAGTATTTATTGAATCAAAAAAATAAATAAAATATTCCTAATATGCTTTCAAATTCCTGAAATTGCACCGTTGTGTAATTTCAGGATTTTTTTATATAAGTTTGATGGGACCAGAGTGTGCTTACAAGTTGATTTAATGAACAGGTGTCAGTAATAAAATGTCATTGCGACTCCAAAAAATGAGAAATGTAGTTACATTGTAATACTTTTTTTGAAAGATGAGCCATAATCCAAAATTGTGTTCGGTGTGGGAGGGTAGAGAAGGGTGTAGGTGCTAAAAAAGGTCAAAAACATTATACAACATATTTATTGGCTTTGTAAAGTATGGTAAAAATAGGGCTAAAATCCAATAATACAAGGCTTTTAGAGCTATTTTATCAGGCAATAGACTTGACAAACTTGCAATAATAAGGTAAACTACTTGACATAGATTTGGGCCTGTGCTTGAATCTAACTCATACCAAGGAGATAGGGGATTTGGGACATCTGGCTCTACAGCTCGAAATCTCAGAAATTCTATCATGACAATCCTCTGGTATACCGTCACGCAGTTCGCGGAGCACAACCGCACATTATGACAAACACCCATTCCATATTCGGGAAACAGCAAAAATTTGTTTATGCGCTGTTCCTCGTCTCATCAACTCTCACTACTGGCGCCGTGCCTCAGGCAGAACAATCTGATGCAGGGAACCAGAAGGGAATCATCGAAACTTTGGTTTCGAATGTAACCCAAGAGATCGAGAGTATATCACCCGTGATAGACACCCGCGCAGTTCGTATCGATGAATACTTTGCCAAATACGACATGCCATTGGCAGGTCAAGGTAAACATTTCGTCGAAGCGGCTGACAAGAACGGTATTGACTGGACCCTACTCCCTGCGATTGCCACTATGGAATCAACAGGAGGAAAGTTCGAGGCAAAAAAGTTCAATCCATTTGGTTGGAGTTGTCCTAAAAAATGTACTCACGGGTTCAATAGTTATGCAGAAGCAATCCATACTGTTGCACAGCACCTCGGAGGAAACAACGAGAGAACTGCAAAGTATTATGCTGATAAATCTGTTGAACAAATCTTGGCGATATATAACCCACCGACCGCTTGTGCAGAATGTTTCAAGTATCCGTCAAAGGTTATGTCCGTTATGAAGAGAATTGAACGTACTCAGATTGCAGATACCAATACTTCGAGTACTCAGAATCAGCTCGCTGATTCGAGAACGAACAAGAGTTAATCTTTGGGATTCCAGGATTGATCATTGAATATCGAAACTATTGAAAAAGCAAACAAGTAAAAGGCCGACAGCTACGCTGTCGGCCTTTTTACTATTTGAATTCCGGAATTATTTTACGTATTGCTGTATAGATTTTTGAAACCCACACTATATTGTCATCCTCGGTGATATATTTCAGAGGAGTCCTGATAAGGCGACTATTGAAATAATCGACCGGGGATCCACCTTTACAGTATAGGTCTCCGATCGAGCCTGGGAAGACGACCACGTCGTCAGAAGTCGAACCTTGTCACTGTTAAACCTACGGCAGGGCTTTCCCGATTGGTAAAATCTGATATACTGGTTGATATATGTCTCTGAGTACCAAACAAAATTTTTCCTTTATCGATGTAGAAACGACCGGACTCAATCCCAATATCCATGAAGTGATCGAAATCGGATGTATTATTGTAGAGCGTGGCGACGGTGGACCTGCGGATCTGCGCATTGTCGAAGAAATCGAAATGAAACTGAAACCAGAACATCTAGAAAATGCCGAGGAGGGCGCCCTGCGTGTGAACGGGTATAATGATGCTGATTGGTTGTTCGCCTATACTCAGAAACAAGGATTCGAATTACTCGCACAAAAGACAAAGGGTTGTGTGTTCGTCGCTCATAACGTGGCATTTGATTGGGGCTTTGTCGCGGCGAGTTTCGCTAGGCTCGGCATCGAGCACGGATTTACTCATCACAAGCTCGACACACTATCAATCGCATTTGCAAAATTCAACGGCACTGACGAGATCAAACATTTATCATTACGTGCCCTGTGTGAACATTTCAGTATTGTGAATGAAAAGGCCCACAGTGCATTGCCAGATGTGCGGGCAACCATCGAGATCTATAAACGTTTGATGCAAAAGTAATTTCTTTTAAGAAGGCAAATCCAATGATCGAATCATTATACAACACTAAGAAAAATCTCCTCCCCTGTGAGGCGGGAGGTCGGGAGGGCGTATGAATACAACATCAAAACACCATAATAAAAAAACAGTATACCTCGGACTCTCGGGCGGGGTTGACTCTGCTGTGTCTGCGTACCTATTGAAACAGGCAGGATACGATGTGCACTGCGTATTCATCCAGACATGGTCGCCTGATTGGATGGAATGCAGTTGGCGTGATGACAGACGGGATGCGATGCGTGTTGCGATTCATTTGGATTTGCCTTTTTATGATTTGGATTTACGAGACGAATACAAACAGGGTGTGGCTGATTATATGATCTCGGAATATGCACAGGGCCGCACGCCGAATCCTGATGTGATGTGTAATCGTATGGTGAAATTTGGCGGGTTTATGAGGTGGGCGTTGGCGCGCGGGGCGGATTATGTAGCGACGGGGCATTATGCGAGGATTAGCGCTTATGATTGTGATGCACTTCACTCTCGGGGTTTTGCACAAAATACCGAAAAACACGCAACGCAGCGCTTGTTCTCGCCAACAACTACCTCATTGAGTGGCTTTGATAAGTTCTTTTGTTGGCTGCGAAGAAGTTTTTCTCATATTTTATGCAAAACGTATTGCAATATTTCTTTGGTAAACAAAAAAGACGCCAAGGTGTCTCTGAAAAAAGGCATCGACCCAGCAAAAGATCAATCCTATTTCCTCTGGACGTTGGAATCTAGCGAGCTTGCGCAGATTTTGTTCCCGATTGGGAATTTGCAAAAATCAGAAACGAGACGAATAGCACAGGAGGCGGGATTGCCGGTTGCAGCGAAAAAGGATTCCCAAGGGGTGTGTTTCCTGGGTGATATTGATATGAAGGAATTCCTCTCGCACTACATAGAATCCAAACCCGGAAATGTATTGGATCACGACGGGAACGTGATCGGCACCCATGATGGGGCAGTATTTGTGACACTCGGGCAGCGTGGAGGGTTTAGTCTGCATCATACAGATCCGCACCAGACACCCCTGTATGTAATAGCAAAAGACATCGAGGCGAACACGATTACGGTCGCGTCTCGTAGTACGAGTACAGATATCGAGAGGGGGTCAGGCAAAACTACCCAAACCTTGACCCTATCACAAGTAGTCGAGAGGGAGGTTATCACTACTGCCTGCACCGCACAGATCAGGTATCATGGGGAATTTTTGTCGATACAGGATGTGCGGCAAGGTGGGGATGATCAGATGGTTGTCACCCTCGATACCCTGGAGCCGATCGCTGTGGGGCAGTCCTGCGTGTTTTATGATGGGGATGTGTGCGTGGGAGGTGGGGTGGTGGATGGGGTGGAATAATAAAACCACCCCGGCTTTCAGCCACCCCTCCACAGAGGGGAATCCCCATAGTCTGATATTTGTAGTAAATATTGCATTCCTAGGTCAAGCATGGGAAGACGGCCAAAGGCCGTAGGCAGAATAAAAGCCGTTGTGTCAAAAGAGACGCAACGGCTTTTTAGATAGGGGATAATATTTACCACCCTGTCCAGCCGCCCTGGGAGTTTGTATCTTCCTCATCTTCATCGATCCTTATTTGCCTAGGGATCTCACCTTCAATAATGACTTTGGGCGTTTTTCGCCCATTTGCCAAAGCATTTGATTTTTGGTGCTCTTTCTCTTTTTTCTTTTCTGGTATCTGGCACATGCACTGATCCAGGTTTTCGGAACATTTCCCACATTTTTTTTCCATGTTGTTTAAATTTTAAAAACGTAAACGAAAATTATTTGAAATCTAATCCAAAATTACCAGAGAGAGAGAGTTCTGTCAAGGGAAATCCAGTCTAATATCTTGTCGTCATCCCGGCCCCCAAAAATAGTGAGCACCTAAGTGCGAACATATTTTCTGGGAAATGGCCGTAGGCATTAGAAAATATACTCCTTTTCAGTCGTTATTTTCGTCACCCGGGATCCATACTTAATTCGACCTGGGTATATACCCCGTCTGCTTGGCAGCGGCTTGTGCTAAAATACTAGAATGAGTACATACATCCACAAGCACCACAATGTAAACTGTCTTCTGTACCACATAGTATGCCCAATAAAATATCGTCGTGTT
>JANPGR010000099.1:0-8368 GCA_031424015.1 Candidatus Nomurabacteria bacterium | reverse complement strand
AGGAAAAATACAGAAATACGAATGAGCTGACTGCTCCGCAGTCGGCCCATTCCGTTCCAATTTCTCTACTGTGTCAGATTTTCAGCTATCTCTACTTCGTACAGATCGCAGGCATGACTATCAAATAGAATTCCTTTTAGGTGGTCTATTTCATGTTGAAATATTTGCGATAATAATCCTGATGCGTCTCGGGTGAATACTCGCCCTAGCTCATCATAGGCTCGTACGGATGATCTGACATGCCTGAGTGTTTCTCCATACCAACCGCGTACTGACAGACAGCCTTCTTGCATTTCTTGCATTTGTTTTGATGATCGGATGATGGTTGGGTTGATATACGTTAGTCGTTCAAGAGAATGCATTTTAGGAAATACTTTTGGTGATACTACAAATATTTGCACATCAGCTCCGATCTGGGGTGCAGCGAGGGCAACTCCGTCATCCTGAGTCGCGAGAATTCTGTGCATATCTGCTATGAGGGATTGAATTTCTTTCCCCGAAATAGCTTCAATCGGTACAGGTTGAGTAGGCCTTGATAGGGCTGGGTGACCCTTTTGTACGATTTTTTGTTCCCAGTGTAGCGTAAAATTACCCATAAAGTAATAGAGTTTATAGGAGAGATTTATTTCTTTTTTAGTGTTTCTATCATTTTGTCCAATTTGACTGTTTTTTGAGATCCAGATTTCACATCACGAATGATCACAGTATTGTCAATAGCTTCGCGTTGACCAAATATGAGGATAGTTTCTACTCCAGATTTTTCTGCTGCAACCAACTGGATACTAAGTTTGTCTTTTGAAAGTGATTGCAAGATTGGGATTTTTGACTTGCGGAGATCTTCGATAATTGAGAGAGATTTTAACTTTGCCTCGAATCCTATTTGGATGAAATATGTGGTTGGAGTTTTCATGATGCGAGGTGACAAATGCTTCCACCAGGTTGCAGCCAATATTCGCTCTGCTCCCATTCCGACGCCGACTGCGGGGACTTCCTTTTTGTGGCCGAGTGATTGAGCCAGATAATCATAACGTCCTCCGCCCACGATTGCATGCGTATGAGTAACACCTGTCTCTGGATCAGTAACGGGTTCAACAATTTCGAATACGGTATGAGTATAATAATCCAATCCGCGCACGAGACTATGATTGATGCGATAGGTAACACCGAGTTCGTCTAGATATTCCAATACTGCTTTGAAATGTTTCTTTGCTGAGTTACTGAGAAAATCAATACTCTTTGGGGCATCCATATTGACTTCGATAGTTGCAGGGTCTTTGGAGTCCAGAACTTTGAGGACATTGGTTTTCACATGTTCTCGGTCTGCTGCGGATATCTTTGTGCTGTGTTTTTTGTAATACGCGCGGAGTTCTTTTTCCAACTCTTTTCGTGAATCCGCATCGCCGATAGAGTTGATTTCTACGAAAATATTCGCAGGCGCGCCACATTCTGCGAGGATTCTGAGTGCACTGTGGATCACGATTGCATCAGCGATAGGTGCTTCGGTCCCGAGGATATCGAGGTCAAAACTATGGAACTGTCGATAACGCCCTGCCGCAGGTTTTTCATAGCGGAATGTCGGTCCATAGTGATACAGCATTACAGGCTGACTCCAAGCACGCATGTTGTGTTCGATGTACGCACGCATAATAGCTGTAGTCCTCTCTGGGCGCATTGCCAGCTTGTCACCGCCTTTGGTCGTCAGAGTGTACATTTCTTTTAATGTGGTATCAGATTCGAGCGAAGATCTGAGCCAGATTTCCTGATGTTCGAGGATTGGCGTATCGATTGGATCGAACCCATAATACATTGCGACTTCTTGGGCTTTTTCAAAAAAACCTTGCATTTCGTAGAATTCTGCACCGAAAATATCACGCATACCCTTTGGGCTGGTGTATTCGGTGTCTTTTGTAGATTGGATTCGTGGCATATGTGTGTACTATACCATAGATAGGGTATTGACAGGTAGAGTATTCTTTGTGTCTAATATAAAACCCTCTTGATATCAAGAGGGTTTTATAGTGTACGGAAGTTATTTCTGTGCAGTTTTGAATATTTCTGCGAATACTTCTGGGCGTTCTGCTGCGATGACTGACAACATTTTACGGTTGATTTCGATGTTAGCCATTTTGAGTTTGTTGATAAATACAGAGTAAGATAATCCGAGTGGACGTACAGCAGCATTGATGCGTACATTCCATAATCTGCGGAAATCTCCTTTTTTGTCGCGGCGACCCGCAAATGCGTGATTACCTGCGTGGTAGATTGCTTCGCGTGCTTGGCGTTCTTTTGTACTGCGTCCGTTACGATAGCCTTTTACTTGGGCTAGGATGTTGCGACGACGTTTTAGGGACATGGTTCCTCGTTTGATACGTGACATATAGGTAGGAGGGGACTATGCGTGCGGCAAAAACCGAGCGCGAGCTTTGTTAGACATGGTAAATTCGACAGGGACTTTGCCTTCGAGCTGCTTTGAACGGCTTTGACGCGCATTAAAATGGTTGAAACCAGGTTTGCGTCCGAGCAGTTTTCCACTAGCTGTGATTTTCAGCCTTTTGGAGAACATTTTGTTAGTTTTTACAGACATATGTAGGAAATACTACCAGAAAAATCCAAAATAGCAAGGAATAACTTCACTTTCTTCTCATGCTAGGAAGACGACTGCGCCGTAAGATAGCGGACAAGTAGAGAGTTTTGCCCCATCTCGGACTCTGTGCTATACTATTCGTATATGGCAAAGAAATCAGCAACAGAACAATCAGCAGCAGAAGCGAGCTATGGAGCAGACAGCATTACCGTCCTCGAAGGACTCGAACCCGTACGTAAACGACCGGGAATGTACATCGGATCGACCGGTCCTGATGGGCTTCATCACTTGATAAAGGAAATTTTCGATAACTCACGTGACGAGGCGATGGCGGGTAGGTGTAACCAAATTGAGGTTGTTTTGTTGCCTGATGGGTATGTACGTGTGGCCGATAATGGTGTGGGTATTCCGGTTGGAATTCATAGTAAAACAGGCGTTTCGGCCCTACAGACCATTATGACCGTCCTCCACGCTGGGGGTAAATTCGGCGAAGCAGGCGGTGGGTATAAAATCTCAGGGGGACTCCATGGTGTGGGTGCGTCTGTGGTGAATGCATTGTCGACTCATCTGGTGGTAAACGTACACCGCGAAGGTGGTGAATACCTCCAGGAATATCACATCGGCAAGCCTGTCGCAGACGTAAAAAAAATCGGTAAATCTGATACCAATGGAACGATCGTAATGTTCAAACCTGACGATACCATATTCAGCTCTATTCAGTATAGCTGGCCTCGTATTATTTCTCATTACCGAGAGCAGGCCTATCTGGTAAAAAATCTCCGCATCACCCTCGTAGACGCACGTAATGTCACACAGAAAATCCCCACCGACAAAGTCTACTGGATCCGCGACGAGATGGAGCTAATGTGTCCATCCCAGACATTCTATTTCGAAGGAGGAGTCGTATCAATGGTGCGTCACTATACTGCACACGACGAGCCTGTGCACAAGAATATTTTCTATGTAGAAAAACAAATCGGCGACATGATCGTAGAATGTGCTCTCCGCTATATTGACGACATCAATCCGAAAATCATCGCATTCGCGAACAATATCTCGACACCAGGAGGAGGAATGCACGTTACCGGGTTCAAGACATCTCTAACTCGCCTGATCAATAAATACGCAACCAAAAACAAAGTCCTCACCGAAAAAGAAGGAACATTCCAAGGTGAAGACGTCCTCGAAGGAATCGTCGCGGTCATATCAATAAAAATGCCAGAAATCCAATTCGAAGGACAAACCAAGGACAAATTGGGTAGTCCAGAAGCTCGTGGTGCTGTAGAAACAGTATTCGGCGAAGCGTTCGAAGAATTCCTCGAGAAAAATCCAGATGACGCAAAAGACATCATGAAGAAAATGGTGTTAGCTATGCGCGCACGCAAGGCTGCAAAGGCAGCAAAGGATTCGATTCTCAGAAAGGGAGCACTCGAAGGAATGACCCTACCAGGAAAACTCGCAGACTGTCAGTCCAAAAAAGCCGACGAGTCAGAACTATTCATCGTAGAGGGAGATTCCGCGGGCGGAACTGCAAAACAGGGACGTGATCGACGTATCCAGGCGATTTTGCCATTGCGTGGAAAACCTCTGAACGTAGAGCGAGCCCGCATGGATCGAATGTTGGGCAACCAAGAAGTAAAAAATATGATTATCGCGCTTGGGACTTCGATCGGGACGACATTCAACATCGACGATATCCGCTATCACAAAATCATCATAGCGACAGATGCGGATGTCGATGGATCGCATATTCGTACACTCCTACTGACCCTGTTCTATCGCCACTTGCGTCCTGTGCTCGACGCGGGGCATATCTATATCGC
Source organism: Candidatus Nomurabacteria bacterium (assembly GCA_031424015.1). Classification (GTDB taxonomy): domain Bacteria; phylum Patescibacteriota; class Minisyncoccia; order Phycocordibacterales; family UBA1006; genus JANPGR01. The sequence continues at coordinate 3,961 of JANPGR010000099.1, read as the reverse complement.
TCAGCCGCCCCTGTACAAGGTAAAATACGGCAAAGAAATCCACTACGCCTACAATGATGATGAAAAGCAATCCATCCTGGTAAAACTCGGCGTGAGTAGTGATGATGTAATCGAAAATCCCGAAGAAGCCGGCGAAGAGGGTGGAGAAGAAGTAGTAGAAGAAACCGAAAAGAAAGGCAAAAAAGCAAAAGGTGAAGTCTCGGCCGCAAAGAAAGGAAAAGTCCTGATCCAACGATACAAAGGACTCGGAGAAATGAATTCCGAAGAACTATGGGAAACTACGATGGATCCGTCTCGTCGTATTCTGAAGCAGGTAACTGTGACTGATGCTGTAATGGCTGATGATATATTCACCACATTGATGGGTACAGACGTACCAGCTCGCAAGTCATTCATCCAGACGAATGCGAAAATGGCCGAGATTGATGTGTAGTTTCCACTAGCAAAATATACAGAATATGCTATATTCTGTATATTGCTTGGGTAGCTCAGTTGGTTAGAGCACTCCCCTGAAGAGGGAGGGGTCGGCAGTTCGAGTCTGCCTCCAAGCACAAAACAAGGAAACAGCGTATAACAAAACTCGTCATCCCGGACCCGAGAAACAAGGAGTGAGGTACGAACGACTATGTTTCCTCGGAAATGATCCGGGATCCAGTATTGCATGTAGCCTCATATATTAGTATCTTGCTACAGCAATTCTTTATCTATTAGAACTTTGTATAACATTCCTAATTACTATAAAATTATAAAAATAGTTAACGTATAGAAGAGCTTTATTATGGATCCCAGATCAAGCTTGAGAAGACGGTAATACAACACTAAATACTATTATATTTATGCCAGGAAAACTCTCAATCGTTGGAACTCCACTAGGAAATCTAGAAGACATCACACTGCGTGCATTGCGTGTTTTGCGTGATGCGGATGTGATTATTTGTGAGGACACTCGTGTGACGAAAAAATTACTCTTTCACTATGAAATAGAGGAAAAGACCCTCTGGGCATATGATGAACACAGTCACGATACTGTGTATCTGAAAATTTTGAATGCACTTATATCCGGTCAGAATCTGGCCCTCGTCAGTGACGCAGGAATGCCGTGTATTAGCGATCCTGGATCCTATTTGGTCGCTTGCCTCCACAGGGAAACCTCATATCCGGAACTATTCACTATCGACGCTATCCCGGGTGCGACCGCGCTGACCACTGCGATTGCGTTGTCGGGTGTTGATACAACCGATGGATTTCGTTTTTATGGATTCGCCCCTCACAAAAAAGGTCGCGAGACATTGTTCCGCACCGTTGTCGGTGATGCAGAATCGGGCGTCGTATGCGTATTTTACGAATCCAACCACCGCATTCTGAAATGCTTGGAGCAAATCGCAGGATATAGCGACACTGTGACGGTAATACTGTGCCGCGAACTGACCAAAATGTTCGAACAGGTCATATCAGGCACTCCTACAGAATTGAAAACTCTCCTCGAAAAAAATCCTGACTACCAAAAAGGCGAGTTTGTGGTGATTGTGAAAAAGTAAAAGGTGAGGAGTGATGGGGAAAACAAATTCCCTAGATTTTTTGTGATATAATTGACTCATATGGAGAGTATTCCAAATGCACAAGAGATTATTCAAGATACTGAGAACATCGAAAATAATGAGAATATTGCAAAGTATGAACAGCAAATGTCTCAGGCTATTAAAGTATTAAAACCAGAAACAGCTGACCTGGATGAATATACCCAACAGGTTTTAGAAGCGCTTCATGGTGAAATACTCCAAAATCAACTACAGAATAATTCTCTAGAGAAAACAGAAGAAGATACCTATAGAGAAATGTCAGAATTATTGATACGTAAAATAGAAAAAATCATCATTAATCATGAAAAGAAAATAGATACAAAAATACCTACAGGAATCGTGAGGAAAGCAAAAATAGCATTACTAGTGTTTAGAGGAAATCCAATTATTTCTTATGATGACTTCAGACGAGATATATATGGTAGTGATAAGCTGGATATTGTTAGATTAGAGTGGTATTTAGGTGTGTATATGCAGCCTGATCATTCAGAAGTAAAGAAATTTACTTCTGATGAGATTGGCTTTTTAGCTGAATTGGGTTTTTGTGAAAATATCCTTGACCTGAGAGGTAATCAATTTGATAAATATTTCAAAAATCAGAGGTTCCCAGAATCGTTTCTTATGAATGTTACAGAGAAGGATATATCAATTACAATGAACTACAATGCAAGATTTAAATTTCTAGATATATTAAAAAATAATATAGGTGAAAATTCGGTAAAGTATTCAAAAGATTGCCTCAAACATATACTATCTATTCTAGGGAAAGGATCTTACAAGCTTCTTGATTGTTTAGATGCTTTTTCTTTTGATAGAGAGGTTTGGATCGATCTTGTTTCTGTAGCAGGTGCTGAATCTCCTTATAATATAAAAGAATTATTAAAATATATAAAAGGTATGGATAGTATCGACGATAATGAACGTATTGTATATATAAAGACTGCTATACAAAGCCAACTGGTTACAGACGAAGATTTTTATCAGGTACCTGAGATAAAAGATTTGTATCCAGAAGTCGTATCCGAAGTTAGACAATTGATGGATTTTGAAAAACAAGCGAAAAAAAAGCAGATAGTAGTTACTAAAGATCCAGATTTCCCGGTGCAATACGAGAGATTCCAAAAATTAGTTTCAAGTGGATTTTATAACTTTGTAGCAAATCCACTACGAGAGTATATTTCTTTGTTTATAGAGCGTGATCGAGATTGGTTTGTTTCAGAAATTGTAAAACATAATCAAGAAATATTCCTACTGCCTTCCTCTAGAAACCCTGACGCTGTTTTTTCAGATGTAGATAAATCCTTATACGCAAAAAAGTTAATTAATTCAGACAAAGAGTATATACTAAAGGCTCTTGTTGGATATTTTTCAGAAAACACCAAGGCTGATCAAAGTTTTTTTAAAAAGAATTCATTTACTCTTGATATATATCAGGATTTGGTTGATAAAAATAAACAAGATACTATTGGCTTGGAAATGTTTACAGGTCTTCCCCAAGATCTATTTGAAGCAACGAGAAAAGAGAGAAAGCTCTCTGGTGAAGAAATAAAAAGCTTTGATTTGCAGTATGGTGATTTTGCTAAAATTTCAAAAACAAAAGCCTTTGATCTAAATCCAAATAGCGTTCTTGAGCTTTTCGATATAAAAGGAAAAGAGAGAACCGAAGAATTATTGAAAAATTTTCCAGGATTAGAATACGAACAGTTGAGCTTTTTGATTAGAAAAAATATCAAAAACAAAGAACAGGAAGACGAATTTTTAATGCTTACAAGGGAAAATATTGAATTGATTTCTCATGATATATGGGAGTATTATGCTGAGTATGGTGCTGAAAAAACAAAGATTTTAATAGATCAAAAATACAATCTGGAAACGACAAAATATTTGATAAAAAAATTAAAAACTATTCCAGAAGATACTCATTCAACATATCTAGAATCGTTTTCTGATAATATTAACACACTGCTCGTCAGCGAGAGCGCTAAGAATATTGAAAATAACCAAGAATTAGAATACATTTGTAGGCAGGTGTACCCGCAGAGAAATTACAATGCGTATCCAATATTTGATCAATTTACTGACAAGAGTCAGGATTTGGATCAATATGTTTTCAACAAAAAAGGCTATTTATTCGACCTGGGTATATACCCCGTCTGCTTGGCAGCGGCTTGTGCTAAAATACTAGAATGAGTACATACATCCACAAGCACCACAATGTAAACTGTCTTCTGTACCACATAGCTTAATAGCTCATTAGAAAAGGTTACCCAAACCTACCCTCTAACGATCTCCTACGATTCTCTGTTAGTATATCATATTTCATCTTCCTCAGCTTCTCGACAAGAAGTTTAGGGTTGTATTTCTCTCTATCTTCTAGTAAT
>JANPGR010000098.1:0-13389 GCA_031424015.1 Candidatus Nomurabacteria bacterium | reverse complement strand
CTACGGAAACGGCCCCATCTTTTTAGTTTATCACCCTTAACCCTCAAACTATTCCAAAGTCGCCTTGATGCGTCTCACCCCGGCTGATGATGCTTCTTCTTTTGTTATAGTAAACAGTCCCAGATCCCCTGTCCTGTCATTATGTGGCCCACCACAGAATTCGCGAGATATCGATGAAGGAATATCATCACCTATAATATACACAGAAACGGTGTCGGGATATTTTGCTCCGAATTCCATTTGGGCATCTATGTGTTCCGCTTGTTCTCTGGGCATTTCGCTACGGACAACAGGATAGTCAGCCCCTATCCAAGTACGCACCTGTGCCTGCACTCGTGCGATTTGTTCTGGAGTCATCTTGGTATCATAAGAAAAATCGATACGCAAACGCTCGCCCGTAATGTTGCTACCACGCTGGTGGACACTATCGCCCAATTCCTGACGCAGTGCGGCGAGCAGCAGATGGTGCGCTGTGTGCAATTTGACCACTGCCTCGCTACTGTCTGCCAATCCACCTTTGAATTTTTGTTCACTACCACTGCGTGAGAGTTCTTGGTGTTCTGCCAGTTTCTGTTCAAAATCAGCGCGATCGAGAATGGTCCCACGTTCTTTTGCCAATTCTTCGGTTAATTCATAAGGAAATCCATAGGTGGTGTACAAGATAAATGGGTCTTCACCACGTTCGAAATGTTTGATACCCGCCTCTAGTGTCTCTCTGAATTTTACTTCTTCTGATTCCACAGCGTGCAATATCGCGTCACGGTTTGATTTCAAGTGTTCATAATGATCGCCATAGGTGTCGATATAGCTGGCGACTACCTCTGCAGCAAAGTTCGTATGGATTTCGAGGTCTCGTGCAAAACGCACCGCACGACGGATCAAACGACGAGTAAAATATCCCTGATCTTTTGCTGCTGGCACAACGCCGTCAGCACACAGGAACGCAGCTCCGCGCAAATGATCCATGATCACGCGCATTGCGAATGTGGTTTTATCGTCAACCCCATAGTTATGGCCCGAGAGCTTTTCGATCGTGGTACGAGGTTTGTCGAACACATCGATCACGAATACATCTGGACTGTCGATCGTCGCTGCAACCATACGTTCCAGCCCGCCTCCGAAATCAACATTCTGTTGTGATAATTTTTCAAATCCTTTGTCGGTTTTGATAAATTCCATAAACACGTTATTGCCGATTTCGATAAATCGTCCGCAGTCGCAGTTCACATGACAGGGCTCGCTCGCCCACTGTGAATTCGCGTGCATCCCCCGGGTGCCATCAACATCAAAATCATAAAACATTTCTGTATCAGGTCCGCCCGGTTCGCCCACTGGCATATTCGCCGGTACGCCACTACGGGACCACCAGTTCTTGCGTTCGGGGAAATAGAACACGCGGTAGCCATCAGCGATCAATGTTGTGACATCGGTTTGTGTAGGGTCGCCATCGTACGCCACACATGGTATTCCCAATTCTGCGTATTTCTCTGCCCACAATCCCGACGATATCGTATCGCGTGGAATCCCGATCGATTCACTACCAGCAAACGCACTGAAATAGAGTCGCGTTGGGTCGAGCTGCAATTTCTGTATCAAGAAATCAAACATCATGGGTATCTGCCCCTCTTTGAAAAAGTCCCCGAGTGACCAATTCCCGAGCATCTCGAAAAAGGTAGTATGACGATTATCACCGACTTCTTCGATGTCTTCTGCACGAAAACAAATCTGAGAATCACAAATGCGAGTACCCATCGGATGTTTCTGCCCCAATAGATACGGCACCATAGGCTGCATACCCGAACCAGTAAACAGAGTAGTTGGATCGTTCTGAGGGATAATAGGACTAGATGGCACCACAGCGTGGCCGTGACTGCGGAAATGTTCTAAATAGGCTGTACGTACGTCTGATGTTTTCATAGAAAACTATTGTAGCATACAAGGATAACTCTAGTCTATTGCTGTACTCCCCCTACAAAGCCTGCAAGTCCAGACGTCATCCTCGGCGATATATTCCCAATGAATGGAGTATGAATGAATAGTGGAATAATCGACCGGGATCTAGAATGGTCACTACGCATTCTCTCTATTCAAATTTTTACTTACTCCTGGATCCCGGATGACGAAATAAGGAGTGATAACGACTATATTTCTAATGCCTGTGGCCATTTCCGAGGAAACATAGTCGTTCGTACCTCACTCCTTGTTTCTCGGGTCCGGGATGACGGCAAGGGCTGACTTTTGTATCAATAAATACCCTCTTGACTTTACCAGAGAGAGAGAGTAGTATCTTTCTTAATTCTTTACATAATACAATAAATTTAAAAAAGCTATTTTTTTACCTTTAAAAAAATTTTCATGGAAATCACGTTAGTGCTTCCTGTAGAAAACTCAAGTCTACTTGCAGATATATTTCTTCTGCTTAGTGAACAAGGTCTATCTACGGACGAAACCGCCGAAGGCGCTCTTGCGAAGGCAAGGATAAACAACGGAGCGGTAAGAACCCTTTTTTTTAACACGAAAAAAACAGAGGAACAATGATGTTTTTAAATCAAAAAAAGCTATTTGCACTACTTGTTTTCGGAGCTGCAGGTAGTGGTAAATCCGCTATCGCAAACGCCATACTAGCAGTATGGCCCGATCAGTTTACCTACATATCTACAGGAGACTTATGTCGCGAAGAAGTTGCAAGAGAAGACCTTACAGGAGAAAAAGAGACAAGAAGATTAAAGATTGATACGCAAATGAAAAAACCAGGTGGACTGGTTGATACAGAGATAGTAAATGAGTTATTTATAGAAAAGATTAAGACTGCAGTGAAATTAGGAAAACACATTTTAATTGACGGTTACGGTAGAACGCTGGGACAGGCAGCTAAACTTGACTCCTTACTTTATGAAAACGATGTTGAATTTGTAGGATTACTCTATGCACATACTCCGGCTGAAACCTGTGTTCAAAGAATGACCATCAATAGAGCTCAAGATCACTCGGAAAAAGGTATGCTCGTGAGAGATGAGGATAAAGATGAAACTACTGCGAGAGCAAAAGTGATGAAATTCTTTACGGAGATTATTAATGTTCTACCCTTCTATCAGGGCAAGGGTAAAGTTTATGAGATTGATGGAACCAAAAAACTGAACGAAGTTCAGCTCAGTGTGGTTGGTATCGTAAAAGATATCTTGAAAACAAACGAGGAGAGGTTCAACAACATTTTAGAAGATGTAAGAAAAATGGACAGTTTATTACCCATTGAAAGATGGGACAAACAAACATTAATAAAATACCTGAGATCTTTGACATAAAATAAGTAATAGGTAATAAAACCAACACTCAAAAGACCGACAGTTGTCGGTTTGGTGAAATCATTTTGATTTCATTGATTGCGTGTTGGTTTTTTGTTTTTACTCCTGACTGTTCAAAACCCCCTTCACCACCTCATGATCAGAAAAATGATGTTTAGTAGTTCCGATGATTTGGTAGTCTTCGTGGCCTTTGCCTGCGATCAATATCACATCACCAGGACGCGCGGTTTGGACGGCTGCTTGTATCGCGACCTTGCGATCCCCCATCTCTACGACTCGATCCCTCTGTTCCTCTGACATGTCTGACAGGATTTGGGCGCGTATAGCGTCGGGGTATTCGGTACGAGGATTATCGTCGGTCACAATTATTCGATCTGCCATACGCACTGCTATCTGCCCCATTGGCGCCCTCTTTGTCGTGTCCCTGTCTCCTCCGCATCCGAATACTACGATGAGCTGTCCATCATCAGGAGTGATGTCCCTGGCAGCTTGGAGGACATTTTCCAGTGCATCCGATGTATGCGCATAATCGATAATGACGAGAGGTTGATCTCCACCACCGATCGAGTCGAATCGCCCACAAGGTGGTGCGATAGTCCGAATCACTTCCGAAAAATCATAATCATACCCCAGCAACCGCAAACATTCCAGAGCAATCCCTAGGTTGTAGATATGATAACTCGCATGCAGTGAAGTCTGTACACCGTGACCCAAATATTCCATAACATACCCCGATCCAGCCTGGTAATACATACGTGGTGTATCGCACCTGGACACGACGCCTGATCTGCATTGATTGTCATCGATCGCAGTCACCGAACTATGCAACAAAGAAAATCCATCCACATCAACAATCTGGGTAAAGAGTTTTTTCTTTTCCCCTAGGTAGGCATCCATGGTACCATGATAATCCAGATGATCCGTCCCCTGTGTAGTCCACACAGCACCGAATACATCCACACCACGCATACGTCCCTGATGAATTCCTATCGATGAATATTCGACGAATGCGTGTGTCACCCCAGCCTCAGCCAGATGATGCAACCACTGTCTGAGGGTGATGCGATCTGGTGTCGTCATTCCACTGTCAGTCTTGTACCGAGGAGGCAATACCACATCAGACACCAATCCCAATGTACCGATCGTCGCAGCAGATAGTCCTACCTCGCGAGCGAGCAGTCGACAGTAGTGCACGGTGGATGATTTCCCGTCAGTACCCGTCACCGCTATCACGCAAGGCTGCATAGGATAGACCCGATCAACATAATCATCAATCACGGTCTGAAGGGGGTCCCCAATGCGTTCGATAATCTCGATATCGCACAAACTAGCCTGCTGATACAGGTCATCGCTGATGTCTTGGGTGATTACTATTGCCTTTACCCCTGCGCTAATCAGTGCAGGAATAGCACTGTGGCTGTTAAACGTAGCACCCTTGCTGCAGATAAACAGCGATCCCTCTGTCGCCGATCGAGTATCCATCCATATGTCTGTGTACTGCACTATTTCATTTTCCATAGAATTCTAGTATATCATATGTGATATACAGATCAAAAACGCTATTCACAGAAATCTACTCCAAATTGAACTCAGAAATACTACAATTTCTAATTTGTAGATGTGTATGAATCGTAGGAGAAATATCCTCGAGGAGGATTTTGTAGATGAATCGTATCACCACCGCGTGCGCACAGATAAATATATTCTGTTCGGGTCGATCGCGCAAGTCATCCAGAAATGCACGCACTCTGGATTCTGTGTCCTGCCAGTGTTCTCCGTCGAATTCTCTATGGTCATAGGTCAGTGTTTTGAAATCTCCCTTGATACTCTTTCCATACAGTGCGTCGGCTTCTACATCATGCATAGTATTGTATCCATGTTTATTACCTATGTTGCACTCTTCGATTCTGTGATCTATGATGGGCGGTATCCCGAGTCCGCTCGCATCAGAAAATATCTGGAGAGTATCAATTGCGCGCTGTAACGGCGAGCAGTACACAACATCAATACTGGTTGAATCGAATTTCTCTCCGGCATCGCTCGCCTGCTCGCGTCCCTTTTCTGTCAGGTTTGTATTGTGTGGATCTTCGAGGTTGAATCTCTGTCCTGTATTTTCTGGATTCTGTATCCAGACATTATGATTGGTTTCTCCGTGACGGAGGAGGTAGAGTTTTTTCATATCATGATACTATGTTAAAGCTTTTAAAATAACAACGACGTCCGAGAGGACTTTTTCCTTTGGCTGACTAGCATCTATGGTATGACTAGCTATGTCCGGTGATGAAAAAAATTCACGATATCCAGATCGGATCGAATGATGTTTTTCCATTTCTGCAAAATCAAAAGTCGCCATTTCCTTTCCACTTGCATCTCCTCGCCTCCTTTCGACACCTACTAGAGGATCCAAATCGAGATAGATATACACATCAGGTTTTCTATCACCAAAACATATATCTCGAATCTGCCAAAAGAATTGTTTCGTCTCAGGAGAAGACTCATAGACCTGATACGCATACGTCGAACCGTCACAACGATCACAGATTACCGATTGACCAGACTCTAGTGCAGATTTAACTCGTTTAACCAAATGATCACGTCTCTGTGACCACATCAAACAACTACCAGAAAAATCATCTATCTTGTTCCAGTATTCTTTCCATAATTCTCTACAAGCTAATGAGTATTCTGTATTTCGCGGCTCATGAGTAAACGTATATTCAGGATACGTAGTTTGTAACGATGCACACAAGGTAGATTTACCACACCCCTCACCTCCTTCTATTACTATGAATTTTGGTTTCATATATTTTGCCATTCTGCAATAAATGCACTATGATCACTGACCCCAAATTTTTGCTTTACGTTTGGGGTATGCGATACATTTTTTACAAAAATGTAATCAACCATATAATTAGATAATAGATCTACTAATTCAACATTGTCTTTTACTCTATGTAGTAACACATCTAAACTAGTAACTATATCACTAGGAATCATATCTACAAATTCTGCATTTATAATTTTTTTATATAGATTGTTTTGGGCTCGAGGAATATTAAAATCTCCACACAAAACAGCTGAGGTGTATTTTTCTAGAATTTCTAAGACTTGTTTTAGGTGTTTTATTTGAAAATCATTGGGCATACCGTCTGGTGTCCATGTAAAATGTGTCGTAATTATTGGATGTGGGAACTCCTTCATTTCAGCAACTAGCAACGTTCTTGAAATAGATGCATAGTATCTAGAAATACTTGATTCATCGGTAATCACTCTTTTATGTTCCCCTGTATAGCAAAACTGATGAAATTTCGCAGGGTATCGTGATAATATAGCAATACCATCTGAGTATGTGTTATTTTCTGGCAAGAGATGCAATGCATTGTGTGAATATTCATAATAAGGTAGTGAAAATAATTTTGAATATACATCACACACATCTTCTCGCACTTCTTGCAAACACAAAACATCTGGGCTCTCGGACTGTATGAACGCTATCATTTTATCATTATGCTTGCCCTGTTCACAATTTAGCGTGATTAGCTTCATAGTAAAACAAATTACTAATCCCAACTCAAATTTCCACCTGACTGATATTCCGTAACACGTGTTTCAAAGAAATTCTTTTCCTTGCGCAGGTCCATCGTCTCTGACATCCAGGGGAATGGGTTTTCTGATCCGTATTCTTTTTCCAGGCCAATTCTCTCTAATCGTCTATCTGCGATGTATTTCAGATATTCATAAATCGCATTAGTGTTCAGCCCCAATATCCCACGTGGCAATGCGTCACGCGCGTATTCGTGTTCTAGTTCGACTGCTTCTTTTATCTTTTCCTTGATTCCTGATTTGAATTCGTCGGTCCAGATCGCTGGGAATTCGGACACAATCGTATTGATCAGATCTGCACCGAACGCGAGGTGTGTGGATTCGTCGCGCAATATATATTGGAATTGCTCGCCCACTCCGACCATTTTGTTCTGGCGCATAAATGATAACATCATCACAAATCCTGCATAGAAAAATATTCCTTCCATAATGATATAGTACCCGACCAGGTCATAGACGAATTTTTGGATGTCTTCGGTTGTTTTGATTTCAAATTTTTCATCGAAAATCGTTTTAGTCATACTGACTACGAATTCGTCCTTTGCGGTAATACTCGGGATCGTTTGGTACATGTTGTAGACTTCTTCTGGATCCAGACCGAGTGTATCACAACAATAGATAAAGGTATCTGTGTGCACCGCCTCTTCGTATGCTTGACGCAATAGGTACTGGCGACATTCAGGATTGGTCACGTGTTTGTACAATGCCAGTACGATATTGTTCGCGGTCAGTGATTCTGCGGTAGAGAAAAATCCCATATTCCACATCACCATTCTGCGCTCATCATCGGTCAGGGCTGTTTTGCTGTGCCACATTTCGACGTCGCGTTGCATGTTGACTTCTTCGGGGGTCCAATTGTTGGCTACCCCGTTTTTGTAGTGTTTGCGCGCCCATAAATAGTGCATGGGCAAGATTTTGTTCGGATCGGTTGTACTGTTCATTAAAATTGTTTTTGACATAAGATTGACTTTTAGTTATTAATTAGTAATATATTTATTAGTTTCTCGCATCCCGTACGGCTGTCGGACAAAGTAACCAAGGGGGAATCATTTGCCCTTTCGAAATTATAGTATGTGATCCGTACTTTTTTTTATTTATAATTTTTATTTAATAGTATTCGTCATCCCGGACCCAAAAATCAACGAGTGAGGTACGAACGATGTATGATTTTTGGAAGCGATCCGGGATCCATAGTGAATAATAATTTATAGTATAATGATTATTGAAACTCTGACCTTTTGTAATGGATCCCAGGTCGAGCCTGGGAAGACGTAACAATAGGCTGTATTCGTCATCCCGGACCCGAAAAATAACGACGAGGTACGAGGAGTATATTTTGTCGGAAACGGCCAGGGGCATTAGAAATATAGTCGTTATCACTCCTTATTTCGTCATCCGGGATCCAGGAGTTTGAACTGATTGTTATTTTTGCCTCAAACGATAACTACAAATTGACACATACCCCTGGATTGCGGCTCGGGGGCAGCAATGACGGTTATTAGATTTTGCTTCCTAGAGCTCTATTTAAACTGTTTACAACTATTACTTAAATTATAATTGATACAATGGAATTATTTCACTTTCGTAATAACTTGAATACTTACGAAATGCATCCGATATATTTATTTGTAAGTCTCTTGCTTTATTGCTTACTTCCGAATTATTCTCGAAATTAGCATTACCGCTTTTTAATACACAGATAATATCACCCTCTTGGTTTTGTCTTAATTCAAAAAATATATTGAGTTCAGTAGCTGGAGCAAGAAAATCATGAAATTCTTTTTGCGTACCACTATGAGCAAATATTGCTCTATAACCAGCGTTAAGCATTTTAGTATCTAAGAATGGCTCCTTGCTTAATATTTTTAAATATTCTTGAAAGACATAAAATTTTATAAATAACATTTCAATATTAATTGATACCTGGAACACATCTTTACCAGAAGTTGTTTGACCAAAAATATCCTCAAAGTTAATTTCACCTCCATACTTAATTATAGTTTGATTTATAGTATTCCATATAAAACTAATATCAATATTTAACTTTCGAAGTGATCCAATGATGTTCTCTTTTTCAGTATTATTTAATTGAGTTATATTCATAAATTCTTTCTACTGACAACTCTCACAAATCTGACCTTCGAATACTTGAACGATGTTTTTGCTGCTGACCGAAGATGCAGGGGTTGGGGCCGCCTCCGGCGGCCCCCCAGCTGCTCCGTCGAATTTTTTGTTAATATCTATGGTGGATTTCTCGACCGATGTTGCAGCGAGCGATCGCAAATAATACGTCGTTTTGATTCCCATTTTCCACGCAGCCATATAGATTTCAGAGAGCAATTTCCCTGAAACAGATTTACAGAAAATGTTCAATGACTGTGACTGGTCGATCCATTTACCGCGAACCTGCGCGTGACGCAATGTCCAGATAGGGTCGATTTCAAATACTTCGCGATACAGGTCGCGCAAATGCGCAGGGATTTCTGAAATATTCTGTACACTACCTTCGTAGTATTTCAATTTGTCCAACATCGTATCATCCCATAGGTTCAAGGATTTCAAATCACGAATCAGGTATTCATTGACCACGGTGAAATCTCCTGAGAAGTTTGACTTTACATAGAGATTTTTATAAATCGGTTCGAATGATGGAAACGAGTTGGAAATATTTCCAATCGTAGCCGTCGGCGCAATCGCCATTACATTACTGTTGCGCATTCCGTGCTGAGCGATATGTGCACGCACAGGAGCCCAATCCATCCATGAATCCATCGGGGTATTGGTCGAGGCTCCACGTTCTGTTTCCAGCAGTGCGATCGTATCCTGAGGTAACAATCCGCGATCCCATTTTGAACCCTTGTAAGTTTCGTAGGATCCTTTTTCTGCTGCGATTTTGCTGGATGCATAGATCGCCTGATATGCAAAGAATTCCGTGAATTTGTCCGACAATGCAACAGCCTGATCAGTACCGAACGAGAGTTTCATCTTGAACAATACATCCTGAAATCCCATAAATCCGAGTCCTACAGGACGGTGACGTACGTTGGATGTCTGCGCCTCTGGTGTCGGGTAATAATTCAGATCGATCACACTATCGATCATTACCATCGCAGTTTCGATCGTTGATTGCATTTTGTCCCAATCAAAACCAGAATTATCAGGCAATAGGTGTCGCTGTAATGCGATTGATCCCAGGTTGCATACCGCTGTCTCTGTTGCACTCGTGTTCAAGGTGATTTCTGTACACAGATTTGAATTGTGGATCACGCCCACATGATCCTGAGGGCTACGTATATTACAAGGGTCTTTGAATGTCATCCATGGGTGTCCTGTTTCGAACAGTGAGGTCAGCATTTTGCGCCAGAGATCTATCGCTGGGATTTGTTTCCATATTTTCATTTCACCCCGTTCTGCCTTTGCTTCGTATTCTGCGTATTTTGCATCGAATTCCTTGCCATAGATATGATGCAATTCTGGTGTCTCGTCTGGCGAGAACAGCGTCCACATTCCCAGCGCATCGACACGTTTCATAAATAAATCAGGAATCCACGAAACTGTGTTCAAATCATGCGTACGTCGGCGATCGTCTCCTGTGTTTTTACGCAAGTCGAGGAAAAATTCATAATCCATATGCCACACCTCCAAATACACTGCTGCTGCACTGCGTCGTTTCCCACTACGATTGATTGACGCCGTTGTCGAGTCTGCGATTTTTATGAATGGAATGACACCTTGGGATGCCTGATTGATCGCCTTTACCATTGCATTGGTCGCACGCACATTGGTCCAGTCCGTTCCGATCCCTCCTGACCATTTTGACAACTGTGCATTATCACCAAATACTTTGAAAATATGCATCAAATCATCTTCGACAGTGTTTAGATAACAAGAAGACAACTGTGCTATAGGTTGACCACTATGAATCAGCGTGGGAGACCCAGGAACATATAACATCTGAGAGATGATGTCATAGAACTCAGCTGCTCGCTCTGTGGGGTTTTTTTCATTGAACGCTAGACCCATCGCTATACGCATCCAGAAAAATTGTGGTGTTTCGAGCAATTTCTGTTCCAAATCACGCACACAATAGCGATCCCAGAGAACCTGGATACCACGATATTCGAATTCACGATCACGATCTGGTACGAGCGATGATGCAAGCTTTTGTAAATCAAAAATTTTGTTCATCCGCGCGTCATAACGATTTTGCGAAACACCATCATTGATTTTTTCAACGAATGCTGTTTTGTATCTTTTTGCGAAATCTGTTGCAAATTCGTTGTCTCCGACGACCTGCTGATTCATTTCGTTGATCAGTATTCTGGCTGCCAATTTCCCATATTCGGGGTCTTTTTCTAGGGACGATTTTGCGACCAGTATCAACGCTTGGTTGATATCCGCAACAGAAATCCCGTCATAGACATTGTGTTGTAATAATTCCATCAGATAGCTCACAGAAACGTTGGAGTATTCTGCGGCGTTTTGTTGTAGGTATAGCTCGATACGTGAACTATCAAACCGGGTTTTCGTACCATCTCGCAATACGACCTGTAGGTCGTTATTTTCTATTTTTTCGAGTACTTCTTCGGCACGCTCCTCGGCACGTTTTGCACGATAGAGTATATATGCCTTTGCAGTCAGAGGTAATCCTAGCTCCATCAGAGCTATCTCTACGAGATCCTGGATATGTTCAACCGTCGGTACGTATTCAGAGTCTGCATTGCTCGACTCTCCTATTAACTCAGAAACGACATACTCCATAACTGTACAAGCAGCTGACGATTCTGATTCGTCGGTTTCCGATAGGGCTGCACAAACGGCAATCACGATACGCTCTGTATCAAATTCTTGTAGCGAACCATTTCGCTTGCGAACATGCGAAAACGGTACAAGCAAAGACGTGTTCTGGTCACAGACCGGAACGTCAATATGTGTTTTCTTTATTTCATCCATAGGCTTTTGTCCCCTCACCCAAGGGGCCTTGTGGCTAAAAAATCTACGAGAACGCGCATTCTCATAAATTTCGTTAATAATTATGGCTCGACACCTTAAGCCTATTGCACTCAGCCCTATCTATACTGCAATTCACACGTCAATATCATACGTTTGAGTGTAATAGGCTCCATCTCATTGTCGCTGATTACCGAGTATCAAGCAAGAAATTGAGTGGATAAATCCATTATCCTCAAGGTAGGATAACTTATGAAAAATTTTGTCAAAAATATCATCGCTAACGAGCAATAAAACGCTAGCTTGCACAAGAGAAAAAAAGTGCAAGTTAGTTTTTCACAATTTTTGCTGCCGTGAAGTCTCCTTTGATTACTCCGGGACGAGTTTCGAGTACATATTGAACAGTAGTAGTAGGGGTAAACACATCAGGATAACTCTCGGGGGTTACATTCCGAGCCACAGAAACTACAGAATAATTCCGGTCCAACCAGAGAATATCAATAGGATACCTCATATCGAGCATCCAAAAAGGGTATGCATCAGCTTTTTCAAAAACAAATAACATCCCCCAATTGTTTGGCAGATACAGAGAATCAGACAAACCTTTTGTGTGTTGCTCTGGTGTCTCTGCTACACATATTTTTAACAATGTTGATTCTATGCGTATTTCTCGTGAAGGTACACAGGGGATGATCCTTATATCAAGCACAAAAATTACAAGAAACAATACACCTAGACCAGAGAGTGCATATCCAACTAGACGTATTGCCTTGGTTGGGGTATTATAAAACATATATATGCAGTATACTAAAGAAAAAGACGATAATCTATCTCAAAATTCCTGGAAAACCAATATCCTCGACAATCTACGTTTCCTTTTGATAGTCTTAGCCATAGTTATTCCTGTGCGAGTATTTATCGCACAACCATTCCTGGTACGAGGAGATTCTATGTTGCCAACATTTATCAACAAAGACTACCTCATTGTAGACGAATTAACCTACAGATTCTCAGAACCAAAGCGTGGTGACGTAATCATATTCAGAATGCCTGATAGCAAGGAGAAAAAATTCCTCGTAAAACGCATCATAGGATTACCTGGGGAAACAGTTACATTCAACGGAAATTCAGTCAGTATCAAAAACGCAGAAAACCCCAATGGTAAAGATCTTGTGGAGCCTTATATAACTCCTGGGAGTTTTAGTACAGGATCCGAAGTCACCCTTGATGATCAATCTTATTTCGTTATGGGAGACAACAGACCGAACAGTTATGACTCGCGCTCATGGGGACCGCTCAATCGTAGTTATATTGTAGGACGCACATTTTTGAGGTTATATCACTTTGATACAATTGGGTTGTTTCCAGGTAAAGCAGACCCATTACAATAACATAATGAAGGGACCCCGGGCCAAGGCCACGAGGTATCAGGGCTTGAATAAGTTTTATAACTTTTGAAGTGCCTGGTGTCCTGTTTGAGGCGTAGACGCAGTTCTGCCCGGTCAGAAAAAGTTGGTAAAACTTATTTGGGCAG
>JANPGR010000097.1:0-4000 GCA_031424015.1 Candidatus Nomurabacteria bacterium | reverse complement strand
TTGTTGCAGACGAACAAGCTCCACCCCACGTAATCACTCCACCTTCTGTTGTATTGAATGTCCAGTTAGGTGTAGTTACTGTATTAGGTGTGAATACTACTTTCTTTTCTGTAACCACTGGTGCGGTTGTGTCTCCCGTGTTAACAATATAAGTAACTACGTTATCGATGCTTGTTGATGCTGAATTATTGTCTCCTGTAGAGCTCTGGACCAAATTAGCAGGTAGAGACACCGTAACAGCTCCAGGAGCTGTCGCCGTTACAGGGAGGCTGTATGTGTATTCTCCGATCAGAGAGGGTATTAATTTAGGATTTCCAGCTGTTCCATTTATAACAACAAAATCACTAGTGGAAAATGTTGATGCATCTACTGGTTGGTTGAATACTACTGTGAACCTCATTTCGGGGTTTGTCGTAGGGTCAGACTGAATTGATGATTGATCTATTCTAACAGTAAACAACTTTCCGCTAGGATTAATAACGGGTTCATTTATAGTAAAAGTACTAATACGGAGAATATTACTAATATTTCCGTTAGTATCAGTTATGGTGATCGTACAATCAGTATAGGTACCAGGAATAAGAGTACTGAAGGTAACCGTATTGTCACCTGCAACTGCTGTGGTTGTTGCAGACGAACAAGCTCCACCCCACGTAATCACTCCACCTTCTGTTGTATTGAATGTCCAGTTAGGGGTAGTATCTGTATCTACTGCTGAGGGTGGGGTTACTTCGGTTAGGACAGGAGCTGTGACATCAGCGATAGGGTCGTACGTTACGATTTCCCCTAAACTCGAATGCTCACTAAACGCCCCTTGGGGATCGCGGACAGCACACGCTGCCAACTCAAAAGTTACCATTCCAGGAGCGTCAGCCTTGATTTGGACATTCCAGATTCTGTTGTCAGAACTAGAAAATCCCACCAGAGTCCCACCACGAACGATAAAATCATCAAGAGTGAGAGTCGTTGGATCGATAGATCTTTCGAAAGTCAAAGTAAAGTTGATCAGTGGGTTGTTCGTGACGCTGGGCTGTCCAGAATCTCGATTTATTGTCATGGCGAGAGGTGCGAGTACGGTGAATTCTCTCACACGCAGAGGGCTACTGACAATTCCTAACTGGCTCGTAACTGTTATAAAACAGTTACTGTGAGTCCCCGGCTGGAGAGAGAGGAATTTTACTGTGTTTGAGCCCGCTATAGCATGGACCAGATCACCCGTTCCACAAGAGCCAGCATATCCAATACTTCCTTCTTCGGAAGATTGAAATACCCAGGTTGCAGACGAAGCCATCCCCGGCATCGAGATTACAGGACTCTGTACAGGTGTTTCTTCTGAGAGGATTGGATCTGCAAATACAGAAATCGGAGATCCGAACAATGCAAAAGCAGTGGTCAAAACGACAGTAAAAACACAGTTTCTGATAAAAGACATATTCATAAATATATAATAAAAACGTGTGTCGTTTATATAAACGACAAGTTATGTAGTGTTAGAGAGCTTGTAATAAAGGAAAATCGTGAGATTTCCGGATTTGATTTGGTTACTGAGGTAACTAATTTGTCTTTTAGAAAGACAGGAAAAAGTATAAAATTTTCAAGATTTTTGAGTTTGTTGCTAGGCTTAAAAAGAGAGCTCCTGTGCAACTATTCTAAAGAGGATTATACAGTATTATAAGGTTTTTTGCAATGCGTGTTTTTTACAGTAATGTATTTGCAAATTTTTCCGCATAGGTGTAAAATATGTTCATTATAAGAATACAAAAATAACTACAGATTTGTAATCTATTATGAAAACTACACACAAACAAATTCCTCTCCACCCTACGGGCGATAGGATTATTATTAGTCCTGATGCTGTGTCCCATACAACCCAGAGTGGGATTATTCTGGCAGAGGCTTTTCCTGAGCAATCCCAGACGGGTACAGTCTTAGCGACTGGACCTGGGAGGAGGGATACTACAGGGTCTGTCGTACCTATGTCCGTGTCCGTTGGTGATAGGGTTCTCTGTTCTCAGTATTCTACAATTGAATACAATGGAGTTGAATATGGAGTTCTCTCAGAGGAATCAATTTTAGCAATAATCAAAGAATAATATTTAACTATATGGCAAAGAAAATTTTATATGGAGACGAAGCACGTGTCGCCCTCAAAAAGGGGATTGACATCGTAGCAAATGCGGTACGTATTACTATTGGGCCAAAAGGTCGAAATGTAGCATTGGAAAAGAGCTATGGGGGACCAATTGTGACCAATGATGGCGTATCTATTGCAAAAGAAATCTCTCTGACGGATCGGTTTGAAAATATGGGGGCAGAAGTAATAAAGGAAGTCGCAGATAAAATGAACAAAGCAGCGGGTGACGGGACAACGACTGCAACAGTGCTGGCTCACGCACTCATTACAGAGGGAATAAAACGAATGCAGGCAGGGGTCGAGGTAATGGCTCTGAAACGAGGGATTGATATGGCCACCCAAGAAGCAGTTGGGATATTGCAAAAGACAGCAAAAAAAATAAAAACAACAGAAGAAACCAAACAAGTGGCAACCATTTCTGTTGAGAATGTCGAGCTCGGAACAGTTATCGCAGATACGATAGAAAAAGTCGGATCAAATGGGGTAGTGACCGTCGAGGAGTCTAATACATTCGACATTCAAAGTGAGATTGTCGAAGGTATGTCCCTCGATCGGGGATATGCGTCTCCTTATATGGTTACTGATAATGAACGTATGGAAGCAGTATATGAACAGTCGTCCATACTCGTAACCGACAAAAAGATTGATAACATAAAAGACATTTTACCGCTGTTGGAAAAACTTTTAGCTGTCGGTAAAAAAGACCTGATTATCGTTGCTGATGATTTTGGAACCGAGGCGACAGCTACTTTTGTGGTGAATAAAATCAGAGGAGTGTTCAACGTGCTCGCGATAAAATCTCCAGGATTTGGCGACAAGAAAAAAGAGCTCCTCCTCGACATTGCGACACTGTTGGGTGCGACCGTGTTGTCTGGTGATACCGGTATGAAATTCGAGGATGTCGGATTGGAAGTGTTGGGTAGTGCACGCAAAGTCATCGCAAGCAAAGACAAAACGATAATCGTCGGAGGAAAAGGAAAGAAATCCGATATTGATGCTCGTGTTGCATTGTTGAAAAATCAAACTGCACTGTCAAAATCAACCTACGACAAAGAAAAATTAGAAGAGAGGATAGCAAAACTCACCGGCGGGGTCGCGATTATCCGTGTGGGCGCTGCAACAGAAACAGAAATGAAATATTTGAAATTAAAAATAGAAGACGCAGTGAATGCTACCAAAGCAGCCCTCGAAGAGGGAATTGTAGCTGGTGGAGGATCGGCATTGGTGTCTGCGGGTGCGTCTCTGCAGGCGACTCTGACTACACGTACATTCGACTGTATGGAACATCGTATGGGATACGACATCGTGATCGCTGCATGTAGTGCGCCCCTGCGTCAGATTGCTGTGAATGCTGGTCTGGGTGATGGTTCTATGGTGGTGACCAAGGTACAGGAAATGGGTGGCAATGCAGGGTTCAACGCGACGAATGATACCTATAGTAAAAATATGATAACAGAGGGGATTATCGATCCAGTAAAGGTAACCAGGAATGCATTGTCGAATGCAGCATCTGCTGCGGGGACATTCCTAACTACCGAGGTGGCTATCGCAGATATTCCCGAGCCGAAACAGCGTGAGAGCGAAGGGGGAATGGATTATTAATCGACGAATTCCACCTCAAACAGGTTTCGACTTTTCAGAATTAGTTAGAACCTATCCAATAACCCAAGACTCACCCACGCGTCCTACGGCGCTTTTCTTCCCCTGTCGGGAAATATACTCCTTTCAGTCGTTATTTTTCTTGTGAAGAGGGTTCGCTATGGGTTATTGGATGGGTTCTTAGATATATTTGTGGGGACAGGTTAATAAATAGGAATAGGGTAATAGTTTTTTGAATTATGCCGTTTTTGGCGGAGCCAAAAACGG
>JANPGR010000096.1:0-3594 GCA_031424015.1 Candidatus Nomurabacteria bacterium | reverse complement strand
TTCGCGAGAAACACCTACATAATGCTTTAATTCTATACCAAATAGTGTTTTCTTTGTGATCATATTCATATGATCGTAGGGTAACCGATTTGTGAGCTATACGATAGATCTTCGGTAACCTTTATTATGAGCTATTAGGTTAAATATATCCTATGGTAGATGTATACTATCCTTAAAATCCAGTATACGGAAAAAATGCATCACCGTCAGATTCTGAGGCGTTGATCGGTCGAGATAGTTCCCATATTGCATTGAATTGAGAAGTCAGCATTTCGACGAGTTCGCGACTCTCGATAATAAATCCGAAGGCTTCGCGCTTTGAAGAAATACATGCAACTTTGTTGCCATAGATCCAGTATCCCATAGAAAAGGCTATACTACTCGGAGCTGTTCTGATTTCTCGTAAGAACTTTTTACCATGGCCTAAATAGGGGTGTGATCGTATATCGACGATCTGAGATTCTGGCCATATCGCGCGGGTAGAGAGGTTCATTTTTATTCTCTCTCTGTTGAGCTCGAGAAAGAAATCGGAAGATAAGACTTCTAACATAGATTTGATAGGCCAGTATGCTAATGTTTCGATATCTCTGTATAGCAACATATCACGAAGTACAAATTGTAATCCTTCGATGCCTTCAAAGAGTTGGAACCGAGGAGAGAAGCCCGAACTCTTTGTTGCGAATTCACCGTAGAGGGATTCGAGGGTCTTTTTGCTGGTTTCGAGTTTTGAGATTTTGGAGTCGATAATAGATTCGATCGTTTTTATGTTTTGAGGTTGGAAAACTTTGATCCCATTTTTCTGAGATTCTGTGACAAAGCCCGCTTCTTTGAGGTTCTGCAGAAAACCATACAAGGAAGGGCGGGCAAGCCCTGTCTTTTGAGCTAATGTGCCTGCGGTGTGTGGGCCATGTTCGAGGAGGAATAGAAAGGTGGTGATTTCCTCGTCCCGAAGTCCGAATAGTGCCAGTGACTGTTCTATCATACGTACTCAGTATACAGGACTTACTGACTGTTGTCAAAAATGTACAACACTCTATACACAACAAGAAATGTCTCTATACTATGAATATTATACGTTATTTATACACTTTACATTTCTATGAACACCTTTATCAAAAAACTCGTATCCCTCGCTCTTGTCATTGGTATTACTAGTAGTCCTGGTCTCGCCCTTGCTGGTCAAAAACTAGAAAAGGTAACAATCGGAATCCAATCGTCACCGGCTATGGCGCTCGTTATGGTAGCAAAAGAAAAAAATTATTTTGAAAAATACGGACTAGATCTAGAATTAAAAGAGTTCACCGCAGGCAAGTTGGCATTTGAGGCTTTTCTCGCAGGATCGCTCGATTATTCGATTTCTGGTGATGTACCTCCGCTGCTGGCTATGATAAAAGGAAATGATTTTGTCATACCTGCACAGGTAGTAAAAAAGACAGTAAATGAAATACGTGTTGTTGCACAAAAAGACGGCACTATTCGTGATGCAAAAACCTATTTTGGCAGTAAAAAGAGAAAACTAGGAACATCATTTGGTGGTGGTCCAGAATTCTATACCTATGAATTTTTGAATAGTATTGGAATCAAATCTGATCAGGTAGAGCTCGTTAGTCAAAAGCCTATTGATATGGTTGCCGCACTGGCAAATCATTCGGTAGATGCTATTGCTATTTTTGATCCTGTCGCGAAAAAGGCAGAACAAGTATTAGGAAAAAATCATATTACATTTACCAATAAAAATATATATTCAGAAGTGTATGTAATCGAAGCAAAATCGAGTATTCGAAAAGATCCAACTCAGGTGACCAATATTATTCGTGCTCTTTTGGATGCAGAAGCATTCACCGAAAAGCATCCAGACCAAGCACAAAAAATTGTTGCAAAGTATACCAAATTAGATTTACCTACTGTAAAAGCTATTTGGAGTTCGTTTGATTTCAAAATTGCTCTGACAAAAAATTTAGTTGACTCTTGGGCAAAGCAGTACGTATGGCAGCAAAAGACAGGGAAAGTACTAGAAGATCAAAAGCGTCCCGTATTCAAATCTTATGTGTATAAAAATTCTTTACAAAAAGTAAAATCTTCTGCAGTTGAAAAATTCTAATTCTTTTATGCAGACAAAGAGCGTATCAAAGTATATACACCAGCTAGTATTTCTGATTGAGATCCTGTTGTTGTGGGAGTACATTCCCAGGCTGGTTGGTGTTAATACTACTTTGTTTCCCGGTTCTTTTTCTGTGATGCGTGCGTTATGGCACTATGTACTACATGGTAGTGGGTTATCTGATAGTTTGCAGAGTTTGGGTAGGGCGGTGGTGGGTTGTGTGATCGGCGTTGCTATTGGTTCTGTATGTGCACTCTGTAGTAGTAATCTTCGATTTAGAAATCTGGTGCATCCTGTGTTGGTATTTTTTCGTAATATGCCACCCGTTGCATTGTCACCAATATTTATTGTTTGGTTCGGGATTGATGTTGTTGGTAAAATTTCTGTTATCGCATTTGCGAGTATGTTTCCTGTTTGGAGTGCGATTGATACAGGGATGCAAAATATTCCTCGGCAGTATCAGAGGATGGCAACAATATTGCGTTTGTCATCTATGAAAAAGATGCTACGAGTTACGATCCCATCACTGTTGCCTTATTGTGTCGTAGGTGTACAAGGTGCTATTTCGGTTTCATTCGTAATGATTTTTGTTTCAGAGTTGGCGGGGGCTTCATCGGGAATCGGGTATTATATCTCTACTTCACAGCTAGCGTACCAAATTCCGGATATGCTGGCTGGGTTGATAGTGCTAGGATTTTTAGGTACGTTCGTTATGTTTATGTTTAATATGTGTGTAAAATCTGCCTTTCCTTGGTTAGGCAAAACTGCTCTATAGTATGAATACAGCGATACAATTAGAATCGGTTTCTTGTAATTACGGTGATACCGTTGTACTAGACAAAATAAACATTACGATTTCACAATCAGAGATTATGAGTATTGTTGGCCCTTCTGGGTGCGGAAAAACAACGTTGCTAAATAGTATTGCCGGTTTTCATACTGAATATACAGGGAATATTAACGTGAATGGATTCGTCGGATACATTTTTCAATCAGGGAATCTGTTTCCTTGGATGAGTGTAAAGGATAATATTTTGATAGGCTCACAGAATAAATATAACTCAGTGTTGGTATCAAAAATAATCGCTATGTCTGGTATTGAACATCATCTCGAAAAGTATCCGCATGAATTATCAGGCGGACAGCGTCAGCGTGTCGCAATAGCGAGAGCATTTTTGTCTGATAATGACATTATCCTGATGGATGAACCCTTTTCTGGATTGGATATGTTGAGTCGTAGATCGATGCAGCAATGGCTATGTGACATATGCGCCGAAACCAGAAAAACGGTCGTATTAGTCACTCATGATATTCGCGAGGCGATCGTTGTTTCTGATCGGGTATTGGTGATGCATGAATATGTAATTACAGAATTCAATACAAGAGACATTAAATTTTCTGATGATACATTTCTCTTCGAACGAGAAATGGAAAAAATTTTGAATTCATAGAGTTGGATTCGAATTGGTGCCGTTTTTGGCTCCGCCAAAAAC
>JANPGR010000095.1:0-11572 GCA_031424015.1 Candidatus Nomurabacteria bacterium | reverse complement strand
GTTTTTGGCTCCGCCAAAAACCGGAAACCATTACCATCCAAATTATGATA
Source organism: Candidatus Nomurabacteria bacterium (assembly GCA_031424015.1). GTDB lineage: Bacteria > Patescibacteriota > Minisyncoccia > Phycocordibacterales > UBA1006 > JANPGR01. The sequence continues at coordinate 11,522 of JANPGR010000095.1, read as the reverse complement.
TACTAGATTCTATGAAAAAAGACCCGAACAAAAAAACGATTGTTTTGCTGGATTCTCATGCGATGTTGCATCGTTCATATCATGCGTTTCCTTATCTCAAAACAGAATCAGGGATCCCGTCAGGGGCATTGTTCGGGATGTTCCAGATGATATTGCGTGTGTTTGATGAATTTAAACCTTATGCTATTATTGCTTGTTTTGATTTACCAGGAGACACATTTCGTCATACTGCGTTTGATGGATACAAGGGTACGAGGTCAGAGACTGACACAGATTTGGTTAGGCAGATTGAATTATCCTATAAACTCTGCGAAGCGTGGGGAATTCCCATTATTCAGTCACCTGGTTTTGAAGCTGACGACTGCATAGGAACCCTTTCAGAGAAATTATATCACGATGGGTATCATGTGGTGATAGCATCTGGTGATCGTGATACCCTCCAATTAGTTCGAGGCGACGATGTAGTTGTCTGGACACTAAAGAAAACAATCACCGATACTATTGTGTTCAACGAAGCTGGTGTAAATGAGTATTATGGGTTTGGTCCGACCTTTGTACCTGATTACAAGGCGTTGGCAGGGGATGCGTCAGATAATATTCCGGGAATACGGGGAATAGGAGACAAAACTGCACGACTGTTGGTATCCCGGATTGGCTCGATCGAAACCATATATGAATGTATCGAAAAAGACCCAGAAAAAATTCTCTCTATCATCACCAAACGAATGTTTGAGCTCATTTCAGCGGGTAGAGAAGAAGCGGATTTTTCTAAAATACTGGGTACAATCCGACTCGATACGCCTGTTACTGTTCCCAATATTGAAAAGCCTCTGGCAGAAACCGTTTCCGTAACAGCGTTGTCAGCCTTTTGTCGTGAATATGGATTTAATTCTCTACTAACAAAAGTAAAAAAGATATTCGAAGGTGAACTCGATGAAAAGCCAGTAGCTCCAAAAAAGAAACCAGCACAACAAGGGAATTCTCTGTTTGACGGCACAGGCGCACTTTCAACAGAAACAGACGAGGATTCTGAATCAGACCCAGAAAAGCCGGTTGCAGTCCATGACGATGATCTACGGGAACTGCAGATTATGCGTTGGATACTCGACCCGAGGGTTTCTCTGGCTTCTGAATTAGAATTATTGTATTGGGCTAGTGTAGAAAACCGAAAAGATTTGAGAAAATTTCTCGAAGCAGAATTAGAATCAGCAAAACTGAAAAAATTATGGGATGAATGCGAAAAGCCTCTGGTAATGATTGTAAAAAAAATGTCAGAGAATGGGATTTTACTGGACACAGTATTGTTGTCATTGATACAAAAGAGGGTTGCAGAATTGATCCAAAAATGCGAAGACGAAATTATTGCTATTGCAGGAAAATCATTTAATATTCAATCTCCAAAACAATTGGGTGAAATATTATTTACCCACTTGTCACTCCAGACAAAAGGTATAAAAAAGAACAAATCAGGCGGGTATTCAACCCAGGAATCCGAACTAGAAAAAATTAGAGAATCACATCCTATCGTTGATTTGGTATTACAACATCGTGGACTCTCCAAGCTCCAGAATACCTATATCGATGCACTGCCCAATCATATTGGTACAGATGGTAGACTACATCCTGTGTTCCTTCAGGACGGGACGAGTACGGGCAGGTTTTCTTGTACCAATCCTAATATCCAAAATATTCCTATAAAGGGGGACATAGCAACAGAGATCAGAACTGCATTCGTTGCAGCAAAAGGTAACACGTTGGTTCGTTTTGACTATTCACAAATAGAGCTCAGAATCGCGAGTCTGCTAGCGGGTGAATTAACTATGCAGAAACTATTCCGCCAAGGAGTCGATATTCATACTGGTGTAGCTGCTAAGATGTTTGGAATTACTCCTGACCTGGTGACAAAGGACATGAGACGAAAAGCAAAAACAATAAATTTCGGAATTCTGTACGGTATGGGTATTGCTGCTCTGGCGAATGATATGGGAACTTCGCGTTCTGAGGCTGAGGATTTTATGGATCGGTATCGATTGCAGTTTTCCGCACTACAACCGTATTTCGATGAATGTATCGCGACTGCACGCATCAATGGGTATTGCACTACTTTGTTTGGCCGACGCAGATATATCCCAGAATTACAATCGATCAATCCTGGCGTGCGTGCCTACGGCGAGAGGATTGCCATGAACGCTCCGATCCAAGGTACCGCAGCAGACGTAATGAAATTCGGTATGATACAGGCACAGAAACTCTTGGGCGCAGAATTTCCTGAGGTGATGATGATTGCTCAGGTGCACGACGAACTCCTCTTTGAAGTGCCAATTGATCAGGTGCAAAAGTTTGCCCCGAAAATGAAACAGGTATTACAAACAGTATTGGATATCTATGCTCCCAGATATGCTGCAGAAGTACCGCTCCTCGTCGAATCAGAAACAGGCCCATCGTGGGGTCAAATGAAATCACTATAATCTATGTATACATTATTTGGAGAATTTGTTGCAGATCCAGAATTAGAACTCGATGAGAAATCATCAAATGTAGTTACGGTAAAATCAGGATATGGAGGTGTTATGACTGATCGAGACAAACAATTGTTTGCTTTTGCTGATACGATTTTTGCGAGCGATAGAAAATCTGCATGGTTGGCATATCAGAAACTATTGACTGATGGATTCGGTGTCGAGGCGGATATTCACAGTAAAGTCTGGTGGGTTATAAAATCTGTCCAAGCAGTGCGATCGGGAAACGTGTCAGATATAAAGCCATTTACATTAAAAAAAGCTCAAATTACGAATACAAAATGGTCAGGCGAATTACTGCATTCACGTACTATTGAATTCCTCGAATCCATTATAGAGACACGCACACTCGGAACCCCGAGTCAGTACACGCTAGAGAAATGGATTCTAACTCTACCGTAGGTTGTTGTCATTTTGGACCCGATAGGACTTTCGCGTTACCTAGGGAAAACACGCGTCACGGCGCTCATCTCAGTGATAGATAATCTTTTACTCATATATATTACAGAGAACCTATCCAGTAACCCAAGACTCACCCACGCGTCCTACGGCGCTTTTCTCGAAAAATATACTCCTTTCAGTCGTTATTTTTCTTGTGAAGAGGGTTCGCTATGGGTTATTGGATAGGTTCAGAGGGGATATCGCTTCCGATAGATTTACCCTAGGTAACGCGAAAGTCCTAACTAGTAGTGTATCTCTAAAAATCGCAGAAATTTGCCCTGGCTATGCTAATGCAGGCAGATAGATTTTTTTTGAAAAACCTAGCGTCTGTGATAGACTAAATTCATATGAACAAAACTAAACAGAAGCCAAGCCATACGGAAACAACAGGATTAATAACAGAATGGGATTTGACCAAATTGTATACTGGTGATACCGATCCAAAGATAGAGCTAGAATTGCAGAATATCGAATCCACAGTGGTAAAATTCGAAAAGAAATACAAAGGAAAAGATTTTACGAGTAACCCAAAGAAACTTGCGATAGCTCTCGCCGAGTACGAGCACCTTTCTAATCTGTTCTCTGAACATAACTCAATAGTATATTTCCAACTCAGGAATGCAATTAATAGTAATGATGATGTCGCAACAGCGCAGAGTAGTCTCATATCGGACAGACTGGTCGCGGCTTCTAATCGTGTACAATTTTTTGATCTTACTATTGCAAAAATTCCTACAAAAGATCAAAAGGTTTTCCTCAAAGATCCAATATTAAAACCCTACAAATACGCTCTCGAAAAAACATTTGAATCAGCACGATATAATTTGTCAGAAGCAGAAGAGAATATGGTATCCCTCCTCTCTGGTCCCGCTGTTTCGAGATGGATAGACGGGCAGGATAAATTGGTCTCTCAGCAGATGATCGAATTCGGGGGAAAGCAAATTCCACTAGCCGAAGCAAAGGGTATCATGCAGAACCAACCAAAGAAATTGAGAAGAGAGTTGTATGTTAAAATCAATGAACGTTTACGTGAGATTGCTCAATTCGCAGAATCAGAAATCAATGCAATCTACACCTTTAAAAAAATCATGGACGAAAAGAGGGGATACAAAAATCCCTACACAGCAACCGTGTTGGGATATGAAAACGATGAAAAGACTGTCGAATCAATGGTTTCTATTGTTACAGAAAATTTTTCCATCTCTCGAGATTTTTATAAACTGCATGCTGAACTCCTCGGAGAGAAAAAACAACTTTCATTTGCAGATCGCGCTGTTCCAATCGGAAAGATAGCAAAACAATTTGATTTTAAGGCGGGGTGTGATGTGGTTCGTAGTGCATTTTCGAAATTTGGTCTAGAATATGCAGAATATCTGGATACCTATTTGAATAATGGGCAGATTGATGTTTTTGCTAAAAAAGGAAAAACGGATGGTGCATTTTGCTGTCCTACAGGAGGACAGAGGAATACCTATGTCCTGTTGAATTACGTTAATGATATCAATTCGGTCAGTACTCTGGCCCACGAAATGGGTCACGCCATTCATACAGAAAAGAGCAAAGCGCAACCACCCCTGTATCAAGGGTATACGATTTCTGTTGCCGAGGTTGCGAGTACCTTTTTTGAACTTGTTTTATTTGATGAGTTAGTCGCAACCCTAACCGCAAAAGAACAAAAGATACTCTACCACGATAAATTAATGGGGGATATGAGTACTATATTTCGTCAGATTGCGTGTTTCGGGTTCGAGCTCGATTTGCACCAGCAGATTCGATCAGTCGGATATATAACTCATAACCAGATAGCAAAGACCCTAACAAAACATTTACAGAGTTATGCAGGTGATGCGTTTGCCCTCGACGAAACGGATGGATATTTCTTTGTCTTTTGGTCGCATATTCGTAATCATTTCTATGTGTATAGTTATGCTATGGGGCAGATGATTAGTCGCGCTCTGTATGAAAACTGGAAGAGGGATCCTGCCTATAAAACAAAAATAGAATCATTCCTGTCAGCAGGAGGATCAATGTCCCCTCGAGATATTTTCAAGGCAACAGGCATTGATATCTCAGATCCAGAATTCTACAAAACAGCCCTGATGGCAATAAAAAAAGACATTCAGACATTACGAAAAATGAAATAGTATACAAAACCCTTCGAGTGTTTCGAAGGGTTTTGTAATTGAATTTTATTGCTCTGTGCAACTAGCCACCAGAGCTTTTGTCGGCCTCGTCATTGCGTTGCCTTGGTTATCGATGCAGAATACTCGATTGGATAGATTAATAGAGATTGAATACCCCTCGAGCGACGTACGACAGCTAGCTAATGTCAAGTTTGCAGATTTGAGTGACGTTATGACATCAGAATCACAGAGACCTTTGAATGTTGAATTGTCTTTTCCATACTTTACTGCGTCACTACGTAGATCCAAAAGAGATTTCATCGCAACAGTATCTGGGTCAACGATTTGTACCGTTTTCTCTGGTTCGATTGGTGTTGTACTCTCCGGAGTTGGTTTGATTTGTGATTGTGAATCAGAGATGAGGGGGTCTTCGGGTGCTAAATCACTAGAAGGTAGATCGCTCGGTGTATCGGTTGTTGATAGGGTAGGAGTATTTTCACTATATATTGGAATGGTTTCTGAGGTAATGTTTGGCTGATCTTGACCGAGAGTCAGAATCGGGGATTGAATTCCTCCTGAGAGCAATTGTGTCAAAGCGTCTTTAAAGAGGAAATATCCAGAAACACCTAATACCATACAAAGAATAATAATCCCCGCAATTGTTTTCAGTGTGTTGTCTTTTTGAATTGCATTTTGTGGATGTTGTAGTTCATTGGGGTTTTGAAATTTTCCTTCATAAGGAAATAGTGGTTTACTCTGTAACGACAGAGGGTCAACATAATTTTGTGCTTGGGCGCCTTGGGATGTAGTTGCATATACTGGTGCAACAGGCTGTACAACAGGTTGAGGTTGCGTGGGTTGATTTATAGGTGCTTGTTCTATAGGTCTTCCAGAAATTGTTTTAAATGCAGATTCTACATCTATCAATGACCAACCTCCTGTGGTCACGAGTTTCTGTTGAATCTCTGATTGAGTTATACCTTTTGCGAGTGATTTTTCTATGTAACTGATAAGTTCATTGGTGATCATATGTGTACTAGTATATCATAACTAACAAATAATATTAAAACTAAAAAGTGGAAATGTTTTATTTTCAATACCTCGATGTTCACCATTGGTCCAAATAGGTTTTACCAATTTCTACGATTCTGCAGAACTCAACATACGTCTCAAACAGGCTTCGAATCTGCGAAATTGCAAAACCTATTATGAACCCTCGATAACCCCGGTTGCTCTGCCCCGGGGTTGATTCATTTGCACCACACATACCCCGCTATTGTTTCTCAAAAAACTGCAGAACTTTGCTCTCGCTACGCTAACGCAGACAGACAGGCTTCGTTTTTTACGAAATCAATAGTTGGGTATGTGTTATCTAGTGTTTGAGGGATTCATCGATACATACCTCAGCCCTTGGCTCGAGGTTGCCAATACAACAGCTTTGTTATCCTCAATGCTGAAAATGACGAAGAGTCCTGTTTCTGTTATACTACAGGGAATATGCGTCTCAAATCACTCGAAATTAGCGGTTTTAAATCTTTTGGAAAGACAGTTAGATTGATTTTAGACAAACCTATTGTAGGTATTGTAGGGCCGAATGGTTCGGGCAAATCCAATGTGGTCGAGGCGATACGATTCGCTCTCGGAGAGCAATCCATAAAATCCCTCCGTGGAGGTACCAGTACTGATATGTTGTTCCGTCCCGGGAATGGAGGGAGGGGTGCTGTGATGGCATCTGTTACCCTCACCTTTGATAATTCTGATGGGGTATTTCGTATTCCTCAACTAGATGCGGGTTCGGGCATTTCATTCGAAGAAATCGTCGTTCGTCGTGAAATAGACAGCGAAGGTGTCCAGAAATATTCCATCAACGGAACAGTGGTGCGTATGCGTGATATTGTCGAATTGATCGGATCTGTGAATATAGGTTCATCAGGGCATCATATTATTTCTCAGGGTGAGGCTGACCGGTTCTTGTTCTCGTCCCAAAAGGAGCGCAGAATATTACTCGAAGAAGCACTCGGGCTCAAACTATATCATATTAAAATAGCAGAAACAGAACGCAAACTCCAAAAATCCAACGAATCATTACGCGAAGCAAAACTCCTCCAAAAAGAAATTGAACCACATTTGAAATTTCTGACGAAACAAGTACAAAAAATTCACGAAGCAGATGAAATCAGAAAGAGGCTAGCAGAACAATCTGGATACTACCGTGTATACACTGCAAACCTGGTACAGGCGTGGCAGGGGTGGGTGGAGGGTCAGACTCAGAGTAAAAAGGATTCCCTAGTGCAAATACAATCAGAAAAACAGGCGATTTCGCTAGAGCTATCTCGTATGCCGGTAATTACGGATGATGCTGTAGAACAGAATGATTTTATTCAAAAGATAGAAGTGCACCAATTACAAGCTACAGAAATTGTAAAAAAAATTACGAGGATAGAATACGATACAGAACAAACAGAAAAACAAATCCGCACACTACAGAGTAAATCCGCCCTATTGCAAAAACAACCAGAAAAACCAACTCATATTCGAGTTGAAATTATGAATGATCTGATTGCTACACTCAATCAACTATTCGAAAAGATGAAATTAGTAACAATAGTTACTGAATATCAACTATTCATCACCCGAGCAAACCAAACTCTTTCAGAATATACAAACAGATTGCACCCAGAAATAGATCATGCGCAAATAGAATCAATTAAAAACGAAATAGGGCAACTCACAGATACCCTCGATTCAAATAGGGTGTCCCTAGGTAGTTTTCAGAGAGATCTCGCAGTAATACTCGAAGAAAAAAAATCGCTAGAAGTAGCGAAATCTCTGTCAGAATCTAACAAGAGAGAAGCGAGAAAGAGGGAGTATGAATTAGGTCAAAAGCTCGCAGAATATGATATTCAGATTCGTAGTATTCAGTCAGATATACTGCGGACCGAAGAATCCCTCGTGGTATGCGAGGATTTCCTCGCTGAGTGCGTTATCGAATTCTCGGAGCTGGATGCCTTGGTTGGTGATATGCAGATACATCCTGAACAGATACCAGAAATTCAGATAACTACAAAACCAGAGCTCGATACCGCTATGAGATCAGTATCACAACTGCGTCGTGATATCGAGAGGTCCAAAATCCGTCTCGAAGAATTAGGAATTATTTCTGCACCTGATATCTTGCTCGAACATACGAGCGCAACAGACAGATACGAATTCCTGTCGCGAGAAATCACTGACAGTGAATCGACAATAACCCAATTACAACCACTTTTGGCTGAACTGAGAAATACTGTAAAAACAGAATTCACAACGGGAATACAGGCGGTGAATACTGAATTCTCGCGATTCTTTACAGCGATGTTTGGTGGTGGGTCCGCTGTAGTTACTGTCGTAGATATCACAAAGAAAAAGAAAAAATCCGAAGGTGAACCAGAAGAGTCAGTAGTGGACGAATCAGACCAGAGCGAAGTAGAACAAGGTATCGACATCAATGTAAAAATTCCTAATAAAAAGGCAGGAGACCTATCGATATTGTCAGGAGGCGAGAGGTCATTGACTTCGATCGCGCTCCTATTCGCGCTGTCGCAGGTGAATCCGCCACCATTCATCGTGTTGGACGAGACCGACGCTGCACTGGATGAATCCAATAGTCGCAGGTATGGTCAACTCATAGGGCAGTTGTCGTCATTGTCACAGATATTGGTGGTGACCCATAATCGCGAGACGATGTCACATTGTGATGTGTTATACGGTGTCACACTCGGCCAGGACAGTGCGTCCCAGGTATTCGGAGTGCGGTTCGACGAGGCTGTGCAGTACGCAAAGTAGAATGGGTTTTGATAAAAACCACCCCGGCTTTCAGCCACCCCTCCACAGAGGGGAATTGGGCTCGTGCGCGTTTTCTTGTAGCTAACTATTGAGCTAGGTATTCCCCTCTGTGGAGGGGTGGCGCGCAGCGACGGGGTGGTCTTGATTTATAAATAAGGGATTTTTATAACAGTGTGGAAATACTACCCCCTCTCGACCTCCCGCCTCAGATAGGGAAGGAGTCCTATCTCTGAATTTTTGGGAAATAAAAAAGAGCCTTATATCTACACAACAAATGGTGTATTATAAGACTCTATTTGTTGATCTAATTTACAACTATAGGTTGAACAAGAGCGCTCACTTTTTCAATAATTTGTTTGTTGTTTAGATCAGCAACGTTTCCCAAGTTTATTGCCTTGGGGAGAATTACTATTGTGGTTTCTTTTTTCATGATAAGAATATTTTTTTCGTGAAATCCCACCATACCAGAATTTTTGGAAAATGCAAGTAGTTGTATTTATAATAGAGACCACCCCGGCTTTCAGCCACCCCTCCAAAGGAGGGGAATTGGGCTCGTGCGCGTTTTCTTGTAGCTAACTATTGAGCTAGGTATTCCCCTCTGCGGAGGGTCTGTAAAACAAGGAGTGAGGCACGAACGACTATGTTTTACGATGCAGAGCTTGCTCGGTAGGGCGGGGTGGTCTTTTGGTAAAAGGACTATTGACAGCTCTGGACTAAATGCCATTTTAGTGTATTATACGTTGTATTGCCCCTGTAGCTCAGTCGGTAGAGCAGCTCCCTTTTAAGGAGATGGTCGCAGGTTCGAATCCTGCCGGGGGCACAAATATGAAGTTATCATATATTTATTTTGGATTTGCTATATTTTTAGTAGGCATACTGCTAGGAAAATTCATTCTTTCTGATGCAATAAGTAAAGAAGATTATTTTATAGCTCAAAAGAATTGTACTGATATTTCCTCTAAGTACTCAAAAGGGCAGTTTGGGGATTTTTTAAAGTCACATATAGTGATATATAGTAAAGATTTGAATACTTGTGTTGCAGAGTATGAGTTTGCCTCAGGTATGTCAAGAATCGAAGATCTTTTAACGGGTAGAATTCTAGCAAGAAGCTATAGTGGTATTGAAGTATATAATAAGGTTAAAAAAGATATTTTTGGTAAATAAATATGCCTGGCGATGAATTTGATATTTGGAATATTCAGAAAAAAGCACTGCATCTTGAAAAGAGAATAGAAGGTGTATATTTTGATGAACGAGAAATATGGTGGGTTTCTCTGGGTAAGAATCTAGGATTTGAACAAGACGGGAAAGGTGAACACTTTCGCAGACCGGTACTCATAATAAAAAAGTTTAACCAGTATGTTTTTCTCGGAATTCCACTAACTTCAAAAAACAAAGAAAACAAATACTATATTCCGATAGATATTGGCGACACAGAAAAAAGATCAGTGATCATTAGTCAGATTCGTTTGATCGATTCCTGTAGGCTTACGAGTAAGATGGGAGTTCTCTCAAAAGAGGAGTTCCAGAAAATCAAAAACACTATTCGTGTTTGGTTTGAATAGTGTTTTGACCTTTTACTGATTCGCATTACTGCGAACCGAGCCTTTCGGCCATTTAGATACAAAGTATATCATTTGCACACATTATGTCAAGAAAACTTTCCATCACCCTCATCCTCGACAACATCCGCAGTGTACATAACGTAGGTTCACTGTTTCGCAGCGGCGAGTGTTTTGGAGTCACGGATATGTACCTCTGTGGTACGACGCCGACGCCGATCGATCGATTTGGTCGAGCACGCCCCGATATGGCAAAGGTAGCCCTCGGAGCAGAGACATTGGTGAATTGGGAATATTTCCCTACAACAGAACAGGCGATCCAAACATTTTGTACAAAAAATCCTGCAGGTTTAATTATAGGACTCGAACAAGGCGAGGGTGCAACGCTGTTACCAATGCAATCGCAAATAGCGGCGACACACATCGCCCTCGTGGTTGGGGAGGAGACCAAGGGTTTACCACCAGAAATACAATCCCTCTGTGATCAGATATGGGAAATCCCCCAGTGGGGAGAAAAAGAGTCATTGAATGTCAGTAACGCAGGAGCAATCGCCCTGTACGAAATCCGCAGGATTATGATATAATTCTCATATGAAAGACGTCATTGCATCATTTGGTGGAATATCAACAGCCTTTGCAGATCTGGTTACAGAACTGCAGGCGGGGGAGTGGTTTGCTCTCGTTGTTTTTCCTTTCAATCTAATACTTGCCCTGTTGGGTGTGGTTTGGGCTATTGTTCTCCTGTGTTTGTATTGGGTACAATTTTTCCTCCTTGCAATACTGGCTATGCCCGCTATGTTCGTCATGGCGAAATGGTATCAAGTGTGGGAAAAATGGATCAAAGAAAACAAAGACATTACTGCACATGTGGACAGAATGATTTTGATTATTCCTTTTAGTATTTTAATATTTATTGCGATGATATTTTACGGACTTTTTCATAAACCCTTCGAAGCTATGGTAAAAGGGAGGTATGGACTGAAGCCGTTTTAGGTTAGTCCTAGAGGTGGGAAAGCAATACAAAAGGCCGGTTTTGGCAGAGCCAAAACCGG
>JANPGR010000094.1:0-8446 GCA_031424015.1 Candidatus Nomurabacteria bacterium | reverse complement strand
CCAAATTTTGTTACAAACATAAATAATACCACTAAAGAGCATTTTAAAAATGGTAAACCACACAACTTCACACAAAAACCACCTAAACGCCATTGTGACTAACACAAAAGGCCGTTTTTCGCGCAGCCAAAACCGGCATTTTCTTTTTTTGAAGACTTTAGATTCGGTCACCTCACATAGTCGCTCGATATTCGGCTGCCGCCTCGTATTCTCTCTTTGCTCCTCGACCCCTGGCCGCAGATTGGTCATCTACAAAATAAACTACCTTGATAGATCTTATACTAACTCAAACAGGTGTGAATACTGGATCCCGGATCACTTCCAAAAAATATACTCCCTTTGGTCGTTATTTTTTGGGTCCGGGATGACAAGGAAAGTTGCCTTGTTGTTTGTCGAGGGCTTTAGATTCGGTCACCTCGCAGAGTCGCTCGATATTCGACTAGGGCCTCATATTCGCTCCTTGCTCCTCGACCTCTGACCGCAGATTGGTCGTCCAGGACATGACACAATCTGCTTTCTCATCCCAACACTATTCTCGAAAACACACAAAGGCAACACTTTCGTGTTGCCTTGTTGTTTGTCGAGGTGCTGGGATTCGAACCCAGAGTCACCCGTACCCAAAACGGGCATGTTAGCCGTTACACTACACCTCGATGTCGCACTGATACCAATATATCATAGAGTGATGAGAAATACAACGATTGAGATATCCTATCTAAAACGAATACCCCACCCTAGCCCCCGTATAAAGGGAGGGAATTTCTTGTAACGCTTATCAGAATGCGAGTTTTGCAGAATTTGAAAACTTGTGTATTCGTTTTAGCCAAAGATACCCCCACGCTAACCCCCCCCTACAGGGGGAGGGAATTTCTACTCCACCTCCTTTTCTGCTTTTCCTGCGTCTTTTACATCTATGGTTTCTTTTGGTAGGAATGCCAATATTTTACTGATCACAATTCCCACAACCGCGAGTTCGATTACCTTGGTGACGGACCCTGGAATCCCTGCTGCTACAGCCTGTACCGATTCCATAGGACTGGATTGCAGTGTTATCATTTGGATAACAGGCTGAATAAAGGTATCCGAAAGTGTCGAAAACCCCTTGCTCACTGAATCCCCCGCAGTAAAACCGATTGCCGTTCCAACCAGGACACTGTGACTTTTAATCGCAGATTTTGCTCCTTCTGTGAATTTTGTAACATGGTTATTAATTTTGTCTTCAATTTCTTTCATATACATTAGTATATTACATTTCCTCTACAGGGACAATACCAAGTGCATTCAACTGCTTGCCCAGGACTTCTCGCATTCTGTGCACTATCGCTATTTTGTAACTACTCATAGGATCTGATTCATCAATGATTTTCGTACTCGAATACCAACTGTTGAATGCTTGGGTGAGTTTGATACAATACGTTACAATTTGTTGGGGAGATTTGTCCAACCAAGCCCTGTGAATGATTTCCTCTGACCTATTGATCCATCGCTCGAGATCAGTAGATACCCAATCAGCCGGAACATCCTGACTAGGCAGTATTCCTGCTGATTTTGATTTTTGGATCAAACTCGACAATCGAGCGTAGGTGTATTGCAAATACGGACCAGAATCTCCATCGAACGAGAGCGAAGTATCAAAATCAAATACGATATTCTTTCCTATTGTTTGTTTCAAAATAGAATATTTTATCGCTCCAACTGCGATGTCAGTAACTGTTTTGTCATTCAATTCCCTTTTGTGTTCCGAGGATGCTGATTTTTCTTGGATCATTTCGGTGACTTCTGCGATCAAGGTCTCGCCGGTGAGGACATTTCCCTTTCTACTGCTGAGTTTCTTGCCATCACTGCCGAGCATCATACCGTGGCCATATTGAGTAGTCTTTGCGACGATTTCTGGATTCAGATGATTCAGAGCTGCAAACATAACGCGAAAATATTCATTCTGCTCATTTGCAGTGATGATGATTGACTGATCCAAATCAGGATAATCTCGGAACTTCATCCTATTGTTTGCGAGGTCTTTTGTTTCGTAGGTTGGATTACCATTTTTCGTAATAAATACGCGGGTATGGAGTCCATCCTGTTCTCCTGGATAGACGATTGCTCCGTCTGATTCGACAAATATGTCAGGTATGTGTTCACGCACTAATGCCAATCCAGGCTGCGCCATCTGCGATTCAAAATAAAATGCGTCGAATTGTGTCCCCAATTTTTTATAGATCACATCAAACTGATCCAGACACCACTGTCTACCTGTCTCGTACAATCGATTTATCTCTGCATCATTACCTGCATAAATCGCAGTATTGATCAGGTCGATGGCCATTTTTGCTTGTTCCGAATCTGCATATGCCGCTGCCCCGTGTGCGTATGCGCGACCGATAAATGCGGTTTTCTGGTCGAGAGGGTCGGTCTCGGTGGGCATCTCGGGTGCGAGGTCGATCATCCCCCAGATGCATTTCGCGATATGCGGACCCACATCCCCCTGATAGCACGCACGCACTATCACTGCTCCGTTCGATTCGGCGATACGGGCGAGGGATTCTCCAATTGCATTATTCATGAGGTGTCCTATATGGAATTCTTTGAAAGGATTCGGGTCGGTGTATTCGACCATGATTTTTTTGCCTTTTAGCAGAGGTTCTGTTTCGGTTTGAGGATATAGTATATGGCGAGAAAAATACGTATGGGAAAGTTTTATATTGATAAAACCAGGCTGTGCAACAGATATCTCTGCTACATCATCAGGTAATCCTGCTGTATAGATATGCGACACGATTCGCTCTGAGAGATCGATCGGGGCCATACCTACTGTACGAGCCAATTTCATAGCAACATTGCAAGACCAATCCCCGTGGGACATTTCGGATGGGTGTTCCAATTGTATCGTTTCTCCGTCGAACAAATCCAGTTCGCGCAGAGCTGTCTGAATGCTGTCTCTCAAGATTGTCTGCAGATGTGTCATATGGCTGTATTCTACCACAAAGGTAGATTTTGTATATAATAGACTTCTTTCAAAACACTGAGAAAACCTATCCGCAATCGACAATACCAATGGTGAGATCTCGCTCATACAGGCTATGGTCGATGAGGATGAGAGCTGTGACTCGTGTTTTGGAAGGTTTTGAAAGAAGTCTAATAATCACTATTCAGATAGGACTTCCACGTTATCTGAAAAAACTTATCGCATTTGACAGATACTGGTGTATATGCTATACATATATTTCATCTCTAAAAAATAAAAAAAATGAAAAAACAAAATTTTTTTACAGCACTTCTCCTGGTGACAGGATTAGTGATGATTTTATGGGCGCTATTGTGCCCAATGAAATAAAACATAGCGCACCCCCCCGTGCGTTTTTATTTTATCTGAAATTTTCATCACTATAGCCACCCCAAAACAACTACCAAGGTTTTGGAATTCGAAACTGTTTGAGTATTCCTTATTCATATATGCGAATACGAGTTTTGCAGAAGTTCAAAAGCTATGTAGTTGTTTTGGGGTGGTTATAATAGTCTAGTATCAAAAGAGAGTGAGTTTTTAGCAGAAATATTTACCAGGTACTAGTATCTGACTACTACCCTCCTATCTGTTCGTCTACTGCTATATTTTTCATTTTTGTCAAAGCTGCTATATTCTTTTTTAGTGAATCTAAAAATGAACTCAGAAATGACCTCTCGTAATAAGGCGTCTTGAAAGCGAGAGTATAACTACCAGCACGTAACATCATAGCGTTATCTACCCCCACATACCTCAGATGCCATGGTTCATACATATACCCTGTTTTATCTTCACCACCTGATGGATAGCTCAGGATAAATCCATATTCATGAGCGTGTTCCCCTACCCATTTCCCTTCGATTGTTTGAGCAAATTTAGAACCACTAGAGAATTCACCAGCAATATCAACAGCAGTACCCAATTGGTGTTCAGAGTACCCTGGAGGAGCTACTCGAGGATAGATACTATTTTCATTAAGCTTTGAATATCTTTTATACAGCTGTCTTTGGTTCGCACTAGAACGATATCCCGAGACTGCAACGAGTTTCATATCTAAATCAGCCATATCGTCGGCCATTTCAATCAAGGCATCTGCCGCAACACCTGTCATGCAGACTACCCTGTTTTTTGTAGTTTCTACATATTGAGATATATCGACCAGATCTGCGGGTACAAAATCAGTATCCACCCCTGATTCGAGGTTCATATATTGCAGAGGTATTGATTCCGTTGTGTCCTTTTTTTCTCGTTTCTTTGGTTTTGGACATACGCCTGAATCGAGATCGGTTTTTTCTGCAGGTATATCAATCAGAACATCGTCCAGAGATCCTATAGTTTCGAGTTTTGTAATATGTTTTTGTGATTCTGTAGGGAGAATTTTATCGAGAGCAATCGGGGTATAGATATTGCCCACTCCTGATTCTGCGTATGCACACAGAGAGAAAAACACCCCGAATATAATAGTAGAGGTTTTTAAAAGACTAAAGACCAATGAACTCGCTCTTTGCTGCATATTAATATAATACTGCACTAACAACCAAACCGCAATATTATAAACACAGCCATAAAAACAAGAAATAAGAAGAATTGGGCTTTGAACCCCTTAAACTGTCTTTTATCCTGTATGGGTTTTATTCTTATCCCAAAGAAATCATGCTATACTAATTTCCTATGAAAACATCACCTATCGCTCTCATCGTACTCGACGGATGGGGTCACACCGAATCTACCCAGGATAACGCTGTTGCCGCAGCACAGACACCCAATTTTGACCAGTACTGGGATACCTATCCTCACACCCTCCTCGAGGCCAGCGGGCTAGCCGTGGGTCTGCCTGACGGTCAGGTCGGCAATAGCGAAATAGGACACATGACTATCGGCGCAGGGCGAACCCTCGACACTGATTTAGTACGTATTGCAAAATCCTTTGACGATCGAGGATTCGGACAAATCCCCGCGTTTATGGAACTTTTTGACCATATTCGCAAGCATAATTCTGTCCTTCATATTATGGGTCTCCTCGGAGACGGTGGCGTCCATGCACATCACGACCACCTCGTCGCATTTCTGAAACTCGCAAAGAAAAACGGAATAGAAAATGTAATGATTCACGCATTTACCGACGGACGCGACACTGCACCGGACAGTAGTCAGAAATTCCTCGCCAATCTAGAGCACGAAATTACCACGATAGGTGTGGGACGCATCGCTACCTTGTCCGGCAGATTCTATGCTATGGATCGGGACAACAACTGGGACAGGCTCGAACGTGCAGAATCAGTACTGTTCGAATGCATTGGGAAACAATGCACCATCAGCCCACTCGAATATATGCGATCGCAGCACGCCGAAGGCATCTCTGATGAACACATAGAGCCTGTTGTAGTTATCGACGAAACATCGGGTACCCCTGCACCGATAGCTCAGAACGACGGAGTATTATTCCTCAATTTCCGTTCTGACCGTGCACGCATGTTGACCAGCAAACTCCTCGAGAGAAAAGCTCATATGAACCTCCACATCGTAACTATGACCGAATACAACGCCGAATTCGACGTTGCAGTAGCATTCCCTCCTGTCGTACTCGATACAGTGCTGGCAGCAGAGATAGCAGACGCGGGTATGACCCAGGCGCACATAGCAGAGACCGAGAAATTCCCTCATGCGACCTATTTCCTGAACGGTGGCAGAACAGAAAAGCACACGGGCGAAGAGCACATCCTCCTGGATTCCAGGAAAGACGTCCCAACCCACGACCTAGCACCGCTGATGCGTGCAGAATCGATCGCAGACGAAGCCATCGCCGCGATAGAACGCGGAGTTGATTTCCTCTTTATCAACATTGCGAATCCTGATATGGTTGGTCACACAGCCAACGTCCCTGCAATCATCACTGCAATTCAGGAGACCGACCGTCAAATGCACCGTATCGTAGAGGCTATCCTAGCCGCAGGCGGGGTCGCAATCATCACCGCAGACCACGGCAATGCAGAGACGAATGTAGACGAAAACGGCGGACCACACACGTCCCATACCTTGAATCTAGTACCCTGTATTATCACACAATCAGATATCACACTGCGCGATGGTGGCACCCTGGCTGACCTAGCGCCAACAGTAATGCACCTCCTCGATATACAAAAGCCCCAATCAATGACTGGAGCGATTTTGTTTGAATAATTTAATATCTTTTAGTAACCTTTTTGACTATTTTTTTCAGGCTATTAAGTATAGGAAATATGAGGCGTCTAGGGTTGTTACCCATTACTGGCTTTCCCACTACTTGTCCTTCTTCTAACTCAATTTCGTCGCTGAACTTTTTGAGTTTATCTATGTCTGGAACATTATCTCTTTTTGACTTTGCCATTTGATTTTTTAATTTACCTTCTCGAACACCAAGAATTACAGAGATAGTACTCTCTCTCTACAAAAGTCAATGCTTTTACACTCTCTATAAAATAATCACAAAAGCCGTTTTGCTCCGCAAAACGGCTTTACTATTGTTTTTATCCTGTCCTTTTGTTATATCAAATCATTTTCTCTGAAGGGAGTTCATATTGTATACCACGAGGAGCAACTATTTCTTGAGTTATCAGAGGACTCTTTGCTGATGGGAATAATATAGTAGATTTTTTAATTGGCCAATTAGTTTTTGTTACGGCATTGATACCTTTAGGTGCGATTGAATCACTCTCAGGAATAAATCCGAGTATGTGCTGTGACGGAATATCACGCTCTAATTTATCCTCATTGTCAGTGTGATACTCATACCCGACGATAAAGATAACACCAGAATTAACGTCTAATTCAAATCGTATTTCATCAAAGAAATCTGTCGCATTCACAGGAATTTCTGCCTTCTTACCCGAAACCATTTCTTCCTCGTCGTTTGCCCGAGTATTAATGACGCAAACCTTCTCTAGAGGACCCTTATTGGCAAGCTCTGTTTCCTTTCTTGTATATTCTATTGATTTTGTGTATACATCTTTTGCTGCATGTTCTTGTATATTCGTATGACCCAGTAACACACCGTAGTTAGTATCTTGTTCTATTTCAGTAAAAACAGAGTATTTATCGGCTTTTTTGTCTGTAAAATTATCGCTAGAATTCAAGAACATCCTCACAAATTTACCTGCTAGGTTATTCGAGGTTCCTATTGGTTTTTCATAACTATACGTATATGTTCCAGTTTTTAAACTTTCAGGGTTATAATACCTCCTTCTCAAGGGAGATGTATATCTAGAACCATAGAACTCTTTATTGGGAACTATTTTTTTAATTATCTCTTGTCTTTGTAGGTTAATCCATTTTTTATAAGCATCTTTTGCTGCGTTTGGAACCAAACTCAATACAGTTTGTAGATCTGCATTAGATTGGTACATTTCTGATTGTTGTAGATCCTTGCACTCGCGAAGGATTTGGACATAGGTGTCTCGTGCTTGTTCCTCCTCGAGGGAAGCATTATCAGCAAATCGAATACTATCATTAGCAAATTCATGACATACTTTTTTATATTGAAACTTTTCTTGCATTGTAGCAGGATTGAATCTTTCTAAAATTTCTTGAATATCGTTAGTAGAAAATTTTTCTGAATTCATATAGATATATATAATCCTATTACCTCTGGGCTTCAGCTTGTTCTCTAGCTTCGACGGTTTGTTTATATTCTGTGAATTTTTTCTCCATGTCTGCAAAATCTATGACCACCTGCTGTACAGGAATAAAAACCATCTGATTATCATAGTTTTTCTGAGCTAGTTTGAGATAACTTTCAGAGACTGGAATAGTTTCATTAAACACTGCAGACTGTCCTGAATAATTTTTCTTGTCTTGATTCATATCATTTCTCTTAGTCTCTTGGAGATTGAGTTCTTGCCGGATTTTTTCTATATAATCATCAATTATTTTCATAGCAGCTGATGCTGTTTCAAAATCTCCAAATAGTTTAGAAAGCTCTTCTTTTGCTCGGAAATAGCTCATCTCTAGATTTTGATTAAAAGAGTGTATACCTCCAACTGCACGACTACCGTCAAAATCTCTCATAATATTTTTGAGTGAGAGCAATTGTTCCTGTGGAATTTCTTTTATTGTTGCTAGCAGACTTTCTGCTATTGCTGATTTATCTACATACCCTTCTTTTAGAGGAGTTTTTGCTAATTCGACATCTTGCGCTATTTTGTCTGAAGTACTAATGGGGGGTAGCGACTTCTAACCCTTGGGGATCTGTGACTTCTGGAGTATATATATTCATATATTCTGTATTTTACCAAATATAAGCAAAAAAACACTTTTATAAGGAAGTTATCCTGCTCTGTAGAAAACCTCACTTAGCCCAAACAATCATAATATTATGAGTCAGTACTTTGAGGCTCATTTCTCTACACTGACTCCAATAAGACTTTGCTGATAGTTCAGATCCTAGATTTCTCTTGATCATACTGTTTACTG
>JANPGR010000093.1:0-18538 GCA_031424015.1 Candidatus Nomurabacteria bacterium | reverse complement strand
AATACTCACAATGTGGTCATCGTTCATATTTATTGTCATAAATTACTATGATACGGATTCCACCCAAAAAGGCACCTTCGGTGTCTTTTTGCGTTAGAATTGGATTTCGTTTGGGTGTAATCGTGTGTTGGACAAGACTTTTTCTGGATTTTTCAAAAAAGGGTGATATACTGATTGGACAATCCTGTGTATCTAGCAATAGAAACTCTGGATTGTATATTCCTCTGTAGCTCAGCGGTAGAGCAGTCGACTGTTAATCGATTGGTCGTAGGTTCGAATCCTACCGGGGGAGCCAGAATACGAAATATCACTATCGGGACGCAGCAAGAGGGCTGAAAAGCCTTCTTTTGCGTTATATTTGATGCCATCGTGGG
This sequence comes from Candidatus Nomurabacteria bacterium, assembly GCA_031424015.1. GTDB lineage: Bacteria > Patescibacteriota > Minisyncoccia > Phycocordibacterales > UBA1006 > JANPGR01. The sequence continues at coordinate 18,164 of JANPGR010000093.1, read as the reverse complement.
AAAAATACAGTTCGGAAAAAATACTACAAATCAGGTCCCTTTTTTCTGTATCTAGTGCATTATCAAAATAGAATAGTGAATTCTTTGCCAATTCAGAAAATTGCAATACATAGTTGAGCATATCGTGTGCAGATTCTTTCATAACATCTATTTTGGATGCTATCTCACCCAACTCGGACCGCAATCGCAATTCCTCATCACGAATTTCTGGCGCTGACATTATCTCATTACGTAACATTGTGATTTTTTCTTTGGTCAGGTAGCTCAAATCGTCAAATACTTTTTTCTGTCTCCTTTGCAGTTCGGATAATTCTGTTGTTCTCTTGTCTGATATTTTATTCAATTCCCTATCTGCTATTTTGTCCATTTCTACCAATTCATCATCTGTAAAACTGATTTTTGCTAATACTTCACGGATTGCAGTATCCAATTGTCCTTCGTTCAGATTCTGACAAGTATTGGGACAATCTGGCTTGCACTTACTGCGATAATATATAATTCCCTTTTGTGGATATGCGCTGTATGCACGGTTACAGTAACTACATTTGAACATATTTCTGTAGGAGAAAAACTCGCGCTCTGCATAGTGTGTTATTGTCGTGCGTTTTTTCGCCATTGCTTGGACTTGGTAGAATAGCACTGTATCAATCAATGATTGGTGGACCTTACTATCTATCCATTCGCCTTTGTATAGCAATTTGCCAATATAAAACGGATTACCCAACATGTTTTCAATTGTTTTTGATGTAATAGGTGCAACCACTTTTGGCATATCAGACAATTCTATCCCGCTCATCCGTTCATCCTTACTTCTACGTTTACGGCGAGGCTTATGGGTCAATCCCTGTGTCACAGCCCACGTTGCCAGTGATGTATAGCTATATTCACCTGTGGAGTATTTTTCAAATATCTCTTTTACTATAGCACACCTCTCTGGGTCCAGTGGTTTACTTTCTGATGTTCCTGTGTTCAAATACCCTATAGGTGCTTCATAGGTACATTTGCCTTCGTTGCGAAGTTTAGTATTTGCTAGTATCACCTTTTCGCTAATCACGCGTGAATAATGCCGTGAAAAGGTACCATCAATATCCATATGCAATGCCCCTGAACTAGATTTATCATAGGTAGTTTGTACGAAACGGATATCAATTCCCATTTTCAGTAATCGTTCGATAATCCCATCATCCTGTTTATTTCTACTGATACGGTCCCAGCATAGACATACAATGCCTTTGATTTGACCTTGTAATGCCATTTGCATCAATTGTGAAAACTTAGGTCGGTCAACCTTTGATGTGATAGTCCTGTCGTCGCTAATAGTAAAACTGTTGTTTACTTTATATCCTGAATGGTGTTCACGCACGATACCATTTTCGTAAAATCCTTTCACACTATCGGTCATAACAGGAATGTGTTCGTTCTGGCAGAATTTAGTACAGGCCTGTATCTGATAATCAATAGAGTTCTTTTGACTTTCTGCATCATCAGTACTCTTTCGTGTGTAAATGATATATTCATTATTATTCATATATTTATGTTTTTGGTATTTCAACACCCATTGAAATTAAGCGTGTATGAATACCCTTCAAGATACGACTATATTCTATTAAATTGTGTCGCCCTTCTGTTGATGTATCAACACCCAAAGAGGGACAACTGACAGGTACACTGTTGCTACACAACGACCCTAGTTGCCCCTCTTCAGGTACTAGATATTGTGTACGTGTCTTTTTTGAATCGTTGTGTAGCATATATAGTATATCATTATTTCCATTAAATTTCGACCTTTAAATTCCCCTACAATAGTTTCATCAATTTCTCCATCGTGCCTTCATTTTCGTCATAGTGACGATATATTTTGAATAATTTCATTTGTTTTTTGGTTGGTTTACCTTTGTATGTTTTCCGTTTTATCTGTGATTGTAGTTTTATGATTTTGTCTTCATAATCTAATACAGAAAACAATACGTGATATTTATTCCGTCTATTCTTATTTCTTGCTTCATAGGTCAGATTCCAACAATGTCTGCAACCAAACCAATCACCATCTTTGTAGAGTGTTCCAATTCGTCTATTGCAGAGTTCACCTGTGTTTTTATTACCCAGTGGGCAGACAAACCAATATCGCACGCCACCATAGTTGCAGGGAGTGGTAACAATTTGTACTTTGTAATCAAAGTCTTTCTTTTCCTGTGTGTGATTATCTGTTTGCGTGTAGTAGATACGCAGATACATAATATTCATAATGACAACGTGTATCCCTACACTACTTTTGTGTTCACCCCACATACCGCTTCTGGTCCACGTTATCTGTCCACCTCGTGAACCTCTCTGTAAATAGTTATGCTTTTTTAGAAATTGCATTGATATTGTTTTTGTGTCCTCGACTACTGTTTTGCTCATATTTTTTCTTAAAATCTGCCGAAATCATTAAGGATATTCCTGTTATATTTCATAGTGATTTTTCTATTTTTACGAAACGAACTCTTGATTGGCATCGACCGAAACATCAACTACTGCTGGCAGTGGCACATCTTTACCTAATCGTTTTGCCTGTTGTCGCTCTAACTCGTGCAGTGCTTTATAGAATCCCTTTTCCAGCATTGTTTCGTAACGAAAGAATATATCTGCACTGTGCATTATTCCGTCAGAGAATTCAGACAGTGCACTACCCATTTCAAAACCTATGATTCTTTTCATTCTCCAGAAACTGGATATGATGCGGTCCACTAGCAATTCCTCTAATTCTCCAACAGGTAGTAGCGATTCATACATCCTTTTTGATAGTTCTTGTAATTCCTTCGGGTCCTCACTCTCCAGTAGAGTAGCCTTGCTCAACAATCCGTGTTTGATTGAATTAGTACTGGATATTGATTTTCCTGTAGCAGTCTTTGGACCACCACCTCGTGTGTTTTTTTGTATTTCCATATATATTGTGTGTAAAATTAAATTTCTAATAGCTGCCGAAATCATTAGAGATATTAACTGTTATCTCCATACATTGGGTCATCCTCATAGGAATAATTAGAATGACTTTGCGGTAATAATGTATCTGAAATAATCTGAATATCTTCAAAAGATGCAGTATTATCATCTACACTATTTTCTACCCCCACCGAAGCAGTACTATTGTTTTCATCAATAGTCATACCGTATATAGGAGTAATTCGCTTTATACGTTTGTCAGATATATCCTGATTCATTTCAATTATTCCTGCAATTTCTAGCGTCGGTATAATCTGATTACGTAGATAATTATCATTGATATCTGCATTGTGTACCTTATGGTACTTTGATTTTATGTCTTTGATGGTAATACCCTTAGTACATCCCAAATCTTCATACGCAGAAACTATTACTTCACGATATAATGACAGTATTTGTGGTGCTACACCCAACTCCTGTGGCTCTGACAGCTCCTGCCATAGTATTCCTGCTTGTTCAATATCAAACCGCGTAGCTATGAGTGTCTCCCTGTCACGTTTCTGTCTCCAAATAAAATTCAACATTGCAAACCCTGCAACCAATGCTTTGAACCTGATAAAATCTCTCGCGTGACGCGGTTGTAATGATTTCGTATTTTTGAAATATACACTTTCCAAATACTCTGAATCTGGCATATCTACCTGTGTGATACGTTGATGTTTAATTGCCAGCAACCTGCTCCGTAGCATTTGTATACTAGAATGCTCGACAGTATTGGTTTTGAACCCTGTATGGTCACTGGCTTCTGCAATACGATAGTCTATTGCCATTCTTGATTTTGCTTGACTAACTTCAGGGGATAACACCAGTAATCGTGTTGCTTCTTGTTCATCACGATGCAATCCTGCTGTACAGATTACGAACATAGCGGGACCACGCAATTTGATATTTTTAGTCTTTTGTCCGCCACCCTCGTTCTTGTCTGTAATAGCAAAGGTGATTTCTTTAGCATCCTGTGACATAAACGAACGCAGTGTTTCCATTACTTCCGTATTTGGAGTATCCAACAACAGTATTATTTTGTTCTCGAAATCCAGTGTGATTGTATTTGTTTCTTTGTCATATTCGCCTTGCATATGCAGAAACGCACGCTTTGAAACATTCCCCAATTCAAATACGTTTTCAACTGGAAATAGTCCTACAATGTTTTTTGCATTATATGTTTTTCCTGTGGATGAACCACCGTTTACAGCAATATTGATAACGTGCTTTTCAGTAAACGCTCCGATACAACTGACAAATAGCGATACTTTTGTTATATAGTCATATTTGATAATTGGGTCCAGTGCCTGTGCAATTTCTGCTACACCCATTTCAGAAAAACCATCAACAGATATTTTCTCTGGATATTCTGTTGCATAATTATTCAGAATATATTCAACACTGACACCTGCTTGAATGAATTCGCCAATGTCTTTTCCTGCACTATCTATTGGTAAATCAACAATGTATACCCCTGAACCTTTGATTTTCCATAATGATTCCGCTATTTTCCTAGTTCCTTTTTTACCTGCTTCGTCATTATCCAGTACAATGTATATTTTTTCATAACCCTTCAGTAATTCTGACCAATTGTTCTGCCATGTCATTGCGCCATTTGTGCCCGATACAGACGCGTATCCTTGTGACATAACAGCCAGTGCATCTAATTCACCTTCGGTAATCACAACTATATCCTTGCTCAATGTAGGGTGATTATTGATGATATGTAATCCATATAATTGGGCTTTTGTTTTACTCTGTTCCCATAGCTTACTCTTGCCCAAACTAGGGAATTGTCTCAATTTGTTGCCTTCAAGCTCTCCTAGAGGCGTATAGACGGGCATAGAGATATACCAAGACCCCTTGTGGTATTTTTCTGTAAAATCTGCAATATCTATAATATCTTCAGATAGTACACGTGATTTCAAATACTCATGATTTTCTGCTGACAATACTATCTTTTCACGTGATGCTTGTTTTTTCTTGATAACTTCAGTCTTTTGTTTTTGTAATTCTGATGGTAAATCCCAATTCAATTTTTTACAGAGTGTGATTATGTTTCCTTTCTCACCACATTTGTGACACATATACTGTCCAGTGCTTTTACTGATACAAAACCCATATTCTCCAGCTTTGTCGTTTTGATGTTCTGTGATAGGGCATTTACAGCGTAGCTCGTGACCGTGTGATTCTGTAGATATTTGTTTTCCTTGTAGAAATTCCTCTACGTTGATTTCAATGTTAGTGTAATTTTTCATATATCACACTAATAGTTATTTTCTGAATACAGCATATTTTTCAATGCTTTCAGATGGTCAAAGTAGGACCGTGCTTTGACATCTAACCTATCGGAAAAATACAAATCAGTAAATTCTTCTATCTGTATATCCTTACTAAAAACAAACAGCGCTTTTCGTGGATTCTGTTTGTCGACTGATAATAGTTCGTATCCACAACACAACAAGGCGGCAGAAACTCCGATATCGTATGTGGTGAAAACTTGTGACAAGTCTAATTCTGTATCAATATCAGATTCAGAACTATTCCTGCGATATATTACATTTTTCATATTATTGTAATGTATGTGTAATTATTGTTTATAAAATAGTGTTGCCTTTGACAAAAGCATCACTAATTAAACAAAAGGGTTCACTAAAGGTGAATGCAAGTATATGTATATATAAAAAGAAAAACCCTTATTCATAAGGATTTTTAACAAATTTTACGTCAACTTATGCACAGTTGTTGAATTTTGGTGAATAGTTTGGTGAATTATTTACACGAACTTAATTCTGGGTTGATACCCCAACTTTCGTCAGAATACTTATGTAAGATGGGCTTCATATTATGCTCTCCGCATAAGTCATTTATACGTTTTATTTCTCTTGAAATTACCCTCTTTTTACTTCCTAGACTTGCTTCAAATTCATCAAGCTTTTTTGAAGGACTACTGTATTTCCTTATCAAATACAAATGCTCTATCACTCGTGAAGCAAGTGGTGGTAGTTTTTCTGTTTTATTTTGAAATTGTCCAGCTCTCAATGGCTTATACATAATAGTGTTATTTTGTAATATCATACTTTTATCTAGTTCAATGCCTCCTTTTTGTGCCGCGTATACATTTTTTGGAAAGAAATCTTCAAATACTTCACTCGCAAGAAAAAATCCTTTATTCGATACTTTTTGTATCAAATCAACTATAGGGACAAGCAGGACATTTTCTGGTAAAGCTATTTGTGGGTTGCCCGTATAGAAAACAACACTGTGAGGTAGGCTTGTAACTATCGAAAGTTTACTATTCTCAATTGCGTTTATATTTCTACAAAAAAATAAATGATAATTTGCCCCGTTCACTTTCTGTATGCCAAAATCCCAAAGTAGTTCTTGAATACTTTCATTGACTGTTGGTGATTGTATACCAATGACCTTTTGAAACAACTGAAGTAGACAAGGTGCATTGAAGCGCCACTGTTTTAATTCAGATGGGTTGAAATAGTCTCGTCCAGCATATTCATCTTGTGTGCATAATGTAAAGGCTCTATCTTTTGATACAAAATGAACTTCTACACCTTCACTTTGGCAAGTTTTACACCAGATATATTTCGGGTCGCTGACTTTTTCTAGAACATTCAAAACGAGTAAGGTTTCAAAGTCCTCTTTATATTTATCAGCCTCATCCTGCTCAATAATTACGGACGAGAAGTGGCTATATTTAATTAGTATATTAGTTAGAAAATCCACAGTCAATTTTTGATTTTTTTAGTATTCGACCAACTCGTATATCAAGCTCATCAATACCATTCAATGAACTTGTGTCCTTCCAAGAAATAAAAAATGTTTTTGTACCTCGTGGATGTTTCGCGGTTTTTTTAAACTTTATTTTCATATCAATTCGGTTAATACGAAGTGATTTCATTTTCTCTGTTAATTGTAAATTATTCAATTCTCTCCAAATTGTCTCTGAACCAATCCTGTATTCATCTTTTACAGTTATATTTATGTTTGTTTGACCGTCTGGGGTTCGCAGATTAAAACCTTTTATCCACCAGCCTTCAATCTCATCCTCTGTGTCGTAAATAAGACTAAAGTTTCTATCCTTAAAAAGTTCAAGGTCATATGTTTGTTTTGAATCATCAAGTGTATGATTTAGTACCACTTGTGAAAATATACCTAGAAGCTCTTTTGCAGTTGTGTCACCTCTCTTTTTAATTTCGAGTTCGCCACCTTCTTCTTTACTACCTTGCAGGTATAGATAATAGATTTCAACATTTTCACGGCGAGTTGATTTCTTGAGCTTTGTAGAATCCTTTTCATCTAGAATAACATCGTTGATGCCACGAGCTGATATATAAACCACGACATACACTCTGTCTTTTTTTTCATAGATATCAATCAAGCACCCCTTACCAAGTCCAGCATCTTTTTTCTGATAATACTCTCGAAGTGCCTTTTCAAGGTTGTCTTTATTTTTTGATATAATATCAACATTTCTGCTTGGTACAGGTACTCGTTTCCATCCACTTGTAAAAAATTCTTGAATTACATTTGCGTTGTCAAATATTTTTTTTTGATTATTAAAAAACCAAAATGAAACATCATGTCCATTTTGAGCCAAAACATTTAGTGGGGGATTTGTATTCTGGTCATTTGCTTCATTCAGAAGATTATCAATACCCTTATCGTCTGACAATTCGTTTATTTCAGAGAAGTCTCTTTCAATTTCTTGTTGGATTTCTTCATTTTGTTTTGTAATTATTTCAGAAATAATTTTTATTGCTTGTTCATCATTTTGTTTCTTAACTTTTTTGTCAGTATCTGTTTTATAAGTAAAGCCCACAATACTCCGATTATTAAAATACTGCTCAATATAGGAGTAGTCGTCTATACTTTGTAAAAATCCGTTCATTGAATACTGTTTCGCCATAGTAATCGTAATAATCATTTTGAATAATGATAACTAAATTATACCACAATTATTTACACTGCAAAGTGTTTTTTGTCAAAATATATAGTTCTCCTGCACTGGGGGTAAAATAATTAGTAAATCAACCACATTTTTGCTATACTACTTTTGTACGCCCATTATAGTTTCGTCAGCACACATCGTGTGGCTTTTTGCCTATCACAGGGTTCGCATTTGCGGATAACAACGGATAGGTGACCTGCCACAAATCGGAACCCTTGTGCTAACGAAGAATAGTGGGCGTACCAGTTCGCCTATCCTTTTTTGTCGAAAAAAATTATCAATAATGGATAGGGAGAAACATAGAGTACGCCTATGTCATCCAAAACCAAGCAAAAGATAGAAAAAGCTCGTGGTAAAGCTATGCTCATTTGGGCTGGCAAAAAACCACTAGAAAGTATTGAGTATTTCCCTGCTCAAGAAAAGGAAATATATGGCAATAAAAATTCGCCAGATTTTAATAAACTATTTTGGGGTGATAATCTCCAAGTCCTAGCACACCTACTGAAAGAGTATCGTGGTAAAGTTGATTTGATATACATAGACCCCCCTTTTGACAGCAAGGCTGATTATGTTCGTAAAGTTCAAATCAGAGGTGAAAAAGTTGAGGGTGAATCTCAAAATATGTTTGAAGAAAAACAGTATGGTGATATCTGGGAAAAAGACGAGTACCTACAATTTATATATGAACGACTATTGATTTTGAAGGAATTACTAGCTGATACTGGTTCAATATATGTTCATTGTGATTGGCACAAAGGCTCACACATAAAACTAATACTAGATGAAGTATTCGGAGAGCGTGATAGTAACAATTCTATTATATGGAAATACTCAACCAGTGGAGCATATCCTCGCTTTTTTGCGAAAAACTATGACGTAATTTTCCGCTATTCTAAATCTGATAATTACACATTCAACTACGAAAAGATGTTTGATAAATATGATTATCTTTCAAAAAAAGAGGATGGTCAGGAAATAATAGAACAGGACGGTGAAAAATACTATAAATACAATGGCGAATTAAGAACTTTTAATAAGCAACTAACAGAGGTTTGGCTTGATATTGATAAAATAAAGCGAGACGGCAAGGAGATATTGGGTTACCCCACCCAAAAGCCAGAAACTCTGCTTGAGCGAATAATTAAAACATCTTCAAACAGTGGTGATGTAGTTTTTGATTGTTTTTGTGGTTCTGGGACCACAGTAGCAGTCGCTCAAAAAATGGGTCGTAGATGGATTGGGTGTGATATAAATCTGGGTGCGATTCAAACATCAACAAAACGTCTTAATCAGATTATTGATGAACAGAAAAATACTATTGGATTCAAAGTTCTGAATGTAAATGAATATACAGCGTTCAAGAATGAACTGGAGGCAAAAGAAATTGTGATGGAAATGTATGGTATAGAACCTATGAAGCGTAGTTATTTTGATGGCATATTGGATGCTTCATTTGTAAAAGTGATGCCGATGAACAGGGTCCTGAATAAGCTAGACATAAAAACATTGCTCAAAAATGTGAATGACAAACTTGCTGATTTTACTGTCAAAAAGAAATCACAATCTGGTGAACCTGTGTATAATGAAAACGTGCTTATAATATGTTCTGGTATGGACCTTGAAGTTTCAGACTATCTCAAGAAAGAAAACAAAACGGGTGTCAAAATTGATATACGAGACATCACCACAGATAAACAAAATCTGGTATTCAAAAAACAACCAGAGGCACAAATTAAAGTCACAGCAAAAGATAAAAAACTGTCCATATCTGTCAAAGAATTCTATTCGCCTATACTGATGCGAAAATTAGAGATTGAAAATAGCAAAACTATTAAAGCAGAATATCAGGCAAAAGTAGAAGATTTTCGCCAGATTATTGACAGTGTCGCCATTGATGTAGATTACACGGGTGACCTGTTTAATGCTGAAATAATGGACCTACCTACAAAGCGCGAACTTATCAAGGCTGACTATGTATGGGAATACGCAAAAAAAGGTAAATACTCAATAGCAGTCAAAATTGTTGATGTATTGGGTGAAGAATACTTTGAAACATTTGAAGTAACCGCATAATATATGGAGAACACATTTCTGGAAAATATAAAACTAAAAGTATCCACCTGGCGTGAAAATTCATATCAAGGTGGGTTCAAGGAGAGCATAAATATATTGAACTATGTAAAGCGTGTCGGATTTTTACACGAGCCACAAATGGAAGCTCTGGAAACATACATTTATATCAAAGAGATTTTGAAAAACAAACCGACTAGTGAAATTTTTCAAGATACATTTTCAAAAAAATCTGACCTGCTCCGTTCTCTAGGTATTCCTGAACGAGAGATTTCCGACATTATAGAATCCGATAATAAAGATGAAAAAATTGCCGAAATCATTAAAGATAAATTTGGTGCAGAAGATTATGCAAATCAAGTATATGCACTAACAATGGGTTCTGGTAAAACTATTTTAATGGCTACATTTTTAATATATGACTTTGTGCTGTCATACTACCATCCAGATGACATACGTTTTGCGAAAAATGCTCTGGTATTTGCTCCCGACACCACTATTATTGAGAGCCTAAAAGAGATAAAAACATTTGATTATTCAAAAGTACTGCCAAAAGAATATCAAAATATACTACTGAATATAAAATACCACTATCTAGAAACTCCAGAAACATCACTGTCACCCATTGGTAATTATAATGTTATTATTTCAAATTCACAAAAAATAATACTAAAAACAAGAAACATTGAAAAAAATGGTAAATTGAATAGTTTGTTTGGAGACAAAAATGAACTAGCAAAACGAGAAGTAGAAAACGCGCGACTACGTTCTATTCGCGAGCTTAACAATCTCGTTATATTTGTAGATGAAGCCCATCATTCCTATGGTGTGAATCTCGAAGGCGCACTGAAAAAGACACGGCAAACTATTGATTATTTACACGGAAATACCCCTCTGGTAGGCGTTATAAACCTCACAGGGACGCCATATATCAATAATAGGATGATTGACGATGTTGTGTATCATTTTGGTCTAAAACAAGGGATAGAAAAAGGTATTTTGAAACAAATCAAGATATTAGATTTTGGAGAGGTCCGCTCTGAAATCTTTATCGAAGAGGTACTCTCTACATTCTGGTCCGAATATAATGAAAATAGACTTGAAGGTCGTTTACCTAAAATGGCTTTCTATGCTCCCAGTATCGAAAATCTGCGCAGTGAACTGAAACCTCGTATCGAACGGATTCTAACCCAGATGAACATACCTATTGACAAAGTATTGGAGTATCACACTGAAGCAGAAAACAACACAGATGAATTCCGAATACTTGACACCATAGACAGTAAAAAACAATTTGTACTACTTGTTGGTAAGGGTACGGAAGGATGGAACTGTCGTTCGTTGGTAGCCTGCGCATTGTATCGAAAACCTTCCAGTTCAATTTTTGTACTCCAAGCATCCACGCGCTGTATGCGGTCCATTGGTGACAATTCTACGCGAGCACACATATTTCTATCAAAAGAGAACTACAAAGTATTGGATAAAGAACTTCAAAATAACTTTGCAACCAGTATCGCAGACATCAATAATCAGGACCAAACCAGTTTTGAATTTGAAATCAAAGTTGAAAAGAAAAAGACAATCCAAGTTAAAAAAGTTATTCGAGATATAGTATCTACACAGATATCAGACATAAACGACATAAAAATTGATATCAAAAAATACAAACCAGAAAAATACGAACACTACATTATGGGTTCAGAAATTGTTATGGATTCCACTGGAAAAGCAATCCTCAAACACAAAACGATTAGTTCAAAGAAAATTACAGAAACGAATTCATACACCTACTACGAAATTGTTGAACTGATAAATCGCTATACTCATCTCTCCTGCATATCTATCGGTCGGTTACTGGAAAATACAAAACTATCCAGAGATAAACTGGTAGAAAAAGTAAACCTAGAGGTAGGTTTTTTGCCGTTCATTATTCAAACAATTCTACAAACTATCTATCAATATACGGAATCCGAAACAACGATTACTGAAGAAATTGAACTGACAAAAGAATATCCATTCAAGATGAGCAAAGAAAATGGCAAAAAATCATTGATAGTCTACAAAGACAAAGAAGAAACTGCTCGTGGTACCAGTCGTATAGGTTTCCATATCAACCCATACAATTTTGACAGTAGTGATGAACGCGACCTGTTCACGAATATGAGACAGCTTTTGAATACAAACGAAACTATTGTAGATGTATATTTTACTGGTGGTGTTACAACCGATGCGCACAATGATTTCTATGTTGAATACTGGAACCCCACAGAACAGCGTATAGCAAAGTATTTCCCAGATTTCTTGATAGAGACCGACAAGGGCAGATTTTTAGTTGTAGAGGTCAAATCAGGGGCGGAAAAAACTGAATACGAGGCAAACAAGAAACGTTATAAAAAGGTTGACAAAAAATCCATATTCAATGAGGTTTTTGCAAAAGAAATAGGATTCCTAGATTTCCAAAAGATAAATAAAGAGTTTGAATACAAAATAATCTTTGATGCACATCTGCAAAACCGACAACGCGAGCTGATGAACTACGTAAAAAATATATAGTTCTCCTGCGGTGGGGGTATTTCAAAAAAGTAGCTATTCTGGTAGCATCTCAATCCAACTGAAATCTTTTTCAAGCAACAATTTTGCTGATTCCTTAATATCAGATACTGTAATTGAATTAACCAGTTCTGTTTCCGCGATTGGGTCATATATCGTCTTAAATTTTCTATAATATTCAACGTATTCAGAACAAAGTGATTCAGTTGCATCATTTTGTCTTTCCATTGTTTGGAAGTGCCTATTTTTAATTTGTGATAACTCTGATTCCAATACCCCACTATTTTCTATATCTTTGATTTCATTTAGAATCACTTCCTTAATTTCTGGGATATCTTTTACTTCTGATTGAGTTACTATTCCAACCATAAAACCACTAGGAGTAAACATGTTATTGGGTGATATTTGATATATTAAACCTCTTTTTTCTCGTAATTCATGGAATAATCTGGACGTTGGACCAACACATAGTATTCTAAACAAAAACATAATTGAAAAATACCGTTTCAAAGTTACATTTGGTATAAATTGGGTACAGCCTATTTTTGAATTAGTAAGACCAGAGTATTTCAGTACAGTGTTATGCGGTTCTTGAATTTTTATTATTGTGTTATTTGTTTCAGTTGTATTATTGGTATCGATTTTCTCTCCAAAGTATTTTTCAGACAATGTTATAATTTCATCTTTTTGGAAATCACCAATAATAAACAATGTCATTCTGTTTGGAGTAAAATATGTATTATAAAAATCTGTTATGTTTTTCAAAGTAATTGATTCTATCGATTCGCGATTACCTAACATATAGTTTTGTAACGATTTGTTTTCAAACACTGTTGCGTTCACCCCGTGAAAATAAAATTTTGTATCGGGATTGGAATCGTTCTTTTTAAATTCTGAAAGTATTATTGGTTTTTCTTTTGCAAAAGATTGTTCAGTAAATACTGCATTCAATAGCGTTTCGGATAGGTATTCAAAGGCTGGCACAACAAATTGTTTTAGCGTCGACACAAAATGATTTTGAATGAATTGTGATGTACTTGCACCCCTTGTCCCACCTTCCTTTACCACTAAATTAAACAAATCATTCCGATTTGGGTATTTTTTTGTACCATTAAAAACCATATGTTCAACAAAGTGCGCTGTTCCCGATGGGACCCCTCCAGCATCTTCACACATTGAACCCGCATCTACCAGAACACTTATCTTGCATATTTTTGTACCGATTTTTGGTATAAATACTATTTTGAAACCATTTTGAAGCGTATGTGTGTAGTTTTGCATTATATTATTATACATAAAAAAGACCCATAAATCAATATTTTGTACAAAGTACGCATATTGACCTATAGGTCAGTGAGAACTTAATCTCGGTTTTTTGACACTTAATTGGTAACGTAGCTAACCAGAGCCATCGTTGTTGTCACCTGTGTCGCCGTCTGCTGATGCACTGCCACCGTTGTCGCAAGCATGTTTTCCAAACTTCTTCATTCGAATGAATTTTGATTGTTAAAAAAAATATGTACCAGAAACTAAACAATATAATACACTATTATCAGAATAATGCAATAGGTGAATAACCTTATACAATATATATAGTATATTGTCAAATATATACTAAAAAACCTATAGATAATTTGTAAAACAAATATATCCATAGGTGTAGCCGTTTTGGCTCTTCAGATATTAAATATCTGGAAATTCGAACTCTTCATAATACTTTTTCATTGCGTATTGTTGAAATGTTAGGAAATTAGGTACCAAAACTACACATATAATAGCACAATACTGAATATGTTCAACTCATTGGACAGTACAAACAATATGTGCTATTATAAAATAAAATTTAAAATCATAATCAATCACTTTTTAAAGCTAAAAAATGAATATCGAAATCATAAAATGTACTTCGCTTTTACCTTTTGACCAGTCAGAATTGGTTTCTGCATATCAAACAGTCTATTCTACCCGGCCGTGGTCCGAATGGAAACAATGCTCAATATGTAAAAAATACTGGGGATATGAAAAAGAATCCGATTTGGTTGATATTTATTATCAACACTGTGGTCAAGCTGTTCAAGATTACTGGACCAGCGACAATTTGTTGAAAATGTTCAGAGACTTATCAAGTTCATCACTATTTAGTGCGACTATCGCATTTGATATGGGTTTGAACAAGATAATTGGTTTTTGCTGGGGTTCACAAATTGAAACAAAGGACCTTAACGGTAAATTCAAGACCTTGAACATTCAATCTATTGTTGAATCCATTACTGACAATGACAAAGCAGTAGTCAACATTGCTGAAGTAGCGGTTGATAGTGACTACAGAGGAAAAGGTGTTGCCTCAAGGTTACTTCAACAGTTTGTTGAACAAAATTCAGAGAATGGTTGGTTCATTGCTGAAACAAAGGGTGGCCTCCTGCCTTCATTAACCAACTCTTGGTTTAAAAAACTCGGTTTTCAAACAATCGCATTATACAATGATGCACGTCAACGTGAAGTCCAATTTATTGAAATATCAAAACTTATTTAGTTTATATATTTCAATTGACAGATTATTCCCTTTTTAAACAAAAGCCCTATAATGTGAATTACTGGGCTTTTTCTTTTGCAAAATTATGATACACTGATGGTATATGTTGAAATTGAGTTATTTTGATTTTCTCATATATATTAACCAGTTCGGAAAATATGTAATTAGGGGAGCAAAATTAAAAAGCATGATTTCTGTCATGCTTTTTAGGTTTGCGACACCGGGAAGAAGTGCGCTGCCGCACTTCTGTTAGGATTCGAGGTCAAGCGATGTCAGCGTAGCGTAGCGAAGATGACCGCGCAGACTGCTACGCCCAAAGGGGCCTACCGGGGGAGCATCATAGCGATTTTCGCTTCAGAAAGAGCTTTTGCTTTATCAGCAAAGGCTTTTTTTGGTTCGAAAAAGTTTTCAGAGAGTATGAGCTTTTCATGGAGCTTTCGAACTGGTTCTGTGAGCGTGTATGATACTTCCTTGTCTTTGAGTGTTATCGTTTTGAACATTGTTCCTGCCTTGTGTGCAAGTTCCACGGATTCCTCATCAGTTATAGACTTAAATTCTAAAAATGTTATAATTTTTGTATGACACACAAAACCTTACCAGTACTCGCAGTTCTTTTAGGGATTATAGCTCTTACTATAATTGTGAAAATTGATATTTTTGATTTTGGCACTGCGTCAAATATTTCCCCAGCTGTATCTAGTTCTGAATCCACATTTATCCCGACTGAAATATTTTCTGGTGATATCGATGGTAAGTTTGCTGTCTTTGAGCATAAAGACTTTGCACACTATCGATTGACAATAGACAGTGTCGTTGCGACTGGAGAACTCAATACTGAGCGAGGATATGCGAGCGATGCCGACGCAACAGTTTTGGTCCTCAACTCGCAGAAGCCTGAGAGTGATCAGATGTATTTTGTCAGACTCTCGAGTGATTCTACAAGTATTACCCAGCTAGATAGTGCTCGTATTCTTACTCCACATAAACTTTTTAAAACAAACGCTATATCATCTAATTAAAGGTACCTGACACCATTAATCCCTAATTAAAGGTACCTGACACCATTAATCCGAACATCGTCCCAGATGCAGAGCAAATACAAAAACCAGGCAACTCTGTCTGTTTTCTGTGATTTTATTTGGGGCCGGTTTTGCCTCCGGCAAAACCGACCGATTCTTTTTATGGCATTTTTAGAAAAGGCTTATTTATACATAGAGAAACAAAGATAATCGCCCCATAAGGGAACGGTATCTCATTCATAAACGACAGATATAAAAGACATAATTATGTCTTTTATAAAACCTAACAAGGTAAAGGTTTTTTGCACTAGAGAGGGATTGGGGACCAAGGTAGAATAAGCAGTCCTGATACAAAGCGAGACAGAATGTCGAGCATAAAAGGGTTCTCTAAAAATGATAAATTGCTCACAAATAATCTCTATTCAGAGAGTCGAGGAATAGCTAGTAGTAAGGGTGGTATTCCAGTAATTACCCCCCTAAAGTATGCACAAAATCCCTTGACAAAAATGCTTTTTTGCGTAGTATGAATAGCATATCGTACTTTTGGCGGATACCAGATATACGAGAAATGGGTTTGTATTATTAGATAGTTTTATTACTTAATTCTGAGGCAAATGAGGTACGAAGTCAGAGAAAGTCTATGTGTATGATAGATTATCTCGGGTTCGGTACTCAGTATGCTTCCCAATATTATTTATGGCAACAGAAGTTTTCGCACGAACAAAACCTCACGTAAACGTGGGAACAATCGGTCACGTTGACCACGGCAAGACTACCTTGACTGCTGGTATCTTGAACGTTTTGACTTTGGCTGGTTTTACTACTACCAAAGTTGGAATTGATGGAATCGACAAGGCTCCAGAAGAAAAAGCTCGCGGTATTACTATCAACATTGCTCACGTTGAATACGAAACAGCAATCCGTCACTATGCACACATCGATGCACCTGGTCACGCCGACTATATCAAGAACATGATTACCGGTGCTGCTCAGATGGATGGTGCGATCATCGTGGTCGCTGCAACAGACGGTGCGATGCCACAGACTCGCGAACACATCTTGCTCGCTCGTCAGGTTGGTATCCCACGACTCGTTGTATTCCTCAACAAGGTTGACATGGTAGAAGACGAAGAAATGGTAGAACTCGTAGAAGAAGAAATTCGTGAAATCTTGACAAAGAACGGATATGACGGAGCAAACACTCCTTTCATAAAAGGTTCAGGACTCAAGGCTCTCGAAGCAAAAACTCTCGACGATCCATGGGCACAAAAAGTTATGGAATTGATGAAGGCAGTTGACGAATGGATTCCAGAACCAGTACGTGATTTGGACAAGCCATTCCTCATGCCGGTTGAAGATATCTTCTCAATCGAAGGACGTGGAACTGTAGTAACAGGAAAGATCGAGCGTGGTATTATCAAGGTTGGAGAAGAAATTGAAATTCTCGGACTTCACGATACAGTAAAAACTACTGTAACAGGAGTTGAAATGTTCAACAAATCTCTCGCACAAGGACAAGCTGGTGACAATGCAGGAATCCTCCTCCGTGGTACAAAGAAAGAAGACGTAACACGTGGACAGGTTCTCGCAAAGCCAGGAACAGTGAAACCTCATACTAACTTTGAATGTGAAGTATACATTTTGAAGAAAGAAGAAGGTGGACGTCACACTCCATTCTTGAAGGGATACAAGCCTCAGTTCTACATCCGTACAACAGATGTGACTGGAGAAATCTTCCTTCCAGAAGGAACAGAAATGGTAATGCCAGGAGATACAGTCAACCTAAAAGTTGAATTGATCGCTCCAGTTGTTATCGAAGAACAGCAGCGATTCGCAATCCGTGAAGGAGGTCGTACCGTTGGTGCTGGTGTCGTAACAAAGGTTATTAAATAGTGAATTGATTTTTTCAGGGGGCTTGCCTCCGGCAAGCCCCTCGGGATGACGGGAGAGGCGAACCGCTCTACACAATCGGGAACACCCTTCCGGAGCGACCCCGATGCCCCTCTCCATCGATGCGGATTTCGACGGCGGCAATATCGCGGTGCTGCACGTCTCGGCC
>JANPGR010000092.1:0-1782 GCA_031424015.1 Candidatus Nomurabacteria bacterium | reverse complement strand
GTAGAGCACCGTGAGCCGCACCGAGCGCAAGCTCTCCTGCCGGGCCGCAAGTGCGTTTACAAAAAACATCATCAGGAACAGCGCCGGCAGCCCGAGCATCGCGATCACAACCGTCGCCCAATACTGCGCCAGTTGCGGGTCGAGTCGCTCCAGCAGCACCATCACCACCGCGATGCTCACCACCGTGGCGGCCATCGCGAGTCCCAGTATCAGGCGCAGGAAAGCCGCGTAGCTTCTCTTGAACTCCTCCTCGCCGACGGAATGGCTACTCGAAAGAAACTTCAGCGCGGTGAACGGCACGCTGAAGTTCGAGAGATGCGCGAGCGAGGTCACGAACTGGTCGATCGTCGCCACGATGCCAAAACCGGCGGGCCCGAGAAGCACGGCGAAGAGTTTGTAGCGCAGCGCCGTGATCACGATACCACCCGTCTGAAGCAGTCCCATCGATAAAATGGTCCGAAACATGGCTATGTGGAGCGACACCGACCATGTTTTTGATCGACCTGCCACTCCGAGAAGCCAGAAAGACCTACCAGTTTAGGGGGTGCGCTCACGGGCTGGCTTGTTCCCGAAACCACGTAATTGTTCGCCTGAGACCCTCAGCCAAATCCGTTGATGGTTCCCAGCCGAGGAGTTCCTTGGCTTTGGCGCCCGATGCACACATATGCAAAATTTGCTCGGCTCGCGACGGGGCACCTTCCGTCAATTTGATGTTTGCGCCCGTGAGACGAATTACGAGCGATGCGAGTTCTCCAATGAGATGCTCCCTACCAGAGGCGATGTTGATGATCTCTCCCGTTGGCACAGATTTGGTCAGCAAGAGCACGAGAGCGTCAATAAAGTCATCGACATAAACAAAGTCACGGCCGTGGCTCCGGGAGCCGAGCCGGAAATCGCGGCCCTGCAAGCAATGCTCAATGAGAGATGGAATCAAGAGATGCGTGGAACGGCTGGGACCATAAATTGCCGCGGGTCGAACCGTCACCGTCCGGAAATGCAGACGAGGGGAAAGCATCTGCAAGTAATGCGTAATCGCGACTTGGCTTGCCGAATAGGGCGATGTGGGCTGTTCTCGCTGGCTTTCCATGCAGGGTAGCGGCCCCCGCCCATATTCTTCCACGCCACCCATCCGAACGAGCAACCTGAGCTGAGATAATCGCGCGTTCGCCGCGCACACTAACAGATTGATCGACGGACGAATATTGCCCTCGATGCTCTGGGCTGGCCCGGCAAGGGCTGGGTCGAAATGGCGAAGACTTAAGGTTGTGTCCGCAGCGAGGTGAAAAATGACGTGGGGACACACAGATTCGAGCACCTCTTGCAGCTTGCGGGCATCGAGCAGGTCGCACTGCCAAAAATGCACCGCCGGTCCGTAATCCGTGAGCCGGCTTAAATCGCTGCTTGGCCGGTGCAAGATATGAACTTGATGACCCTCAGCTACAAGTCGCCGCACGAGGTGAGGCCCGATAAAACCGGTGGCACCAGTAACGAATATCCGTTGCACGGAGGGTTTCGGTTCCAAATACGGGAAGGCGCAGCAGCTACGCGACGACTGTCGGTCGCGGGATCGGCAGGATGAATTTCCCGCCGCGTTTCCGATAATCGGCCTGCTGCTCGATGATCTCGCCCGCGAAATTCCAGGCGAGCACCAGCAGGTAGTCGGGCTTGTCCGTGAGCAGTTTGTCCGCTCCAAAGACCGGGATATGCATGCCCGGGGTATAGAGGCCCTGCTTCAGGGTATTGCGGTCCACCATGTAATCCAACAGGTCCGGGCCGATGCCA
>JANPGR010000091.1:0-13027 GCA_031424015.1 Candidatus Nomurabacteria bacterium | reverse complement strand
TTGATTGCTGCATCTGCTCCTTTTGTACGAGCTGCATTAACAGACCCAATAACAACAGTAGCCAAAATTCCAATAATAGCGATAACTACCAAGAGTTCAATCAAGGTAAAACCGCGGAATGATTTTTGTTTCATATAAATAAATATATAGTATGGTTAAAAATCTAATAAATACAAGATTGTTCCGGTACAGGTACAACGTTGTTACCTCTACCCTACTATCTCTACCTGATCGAACCAGGTAGAAATAGTATATCATAAAATAGTATTTCAACGCAAAAAAGAGAGGATATCTAATTCGCCTTTTTAGAATAATATCGATATTTCTTTTTTGCTTTTGGTTTTTCCCCTTCTGTTTGATCTTTGCTTTTGCCTTCTCCTGCTTGAGTCACTTTTAGTTTGGTTGTGATCGGCTCTGTGGTCGTAGGTTCTATATAAGTCAGGGTATGTACTGGATTTTGTTGTTTTTCGGGGGATTGTTTTTTCTGTGGTGACTGCTTTCTCGTCCCACTCGGATGTTGTGGTCGTATTTCTGCATGAGGAGCCTGTTCTCTAGTATATTCTTTTTCTCTGATTTCTTCTACTATTGTATCTTGAGGTGATTTAATTTTTTGCGCTGAATATTTTATCTTTTTTCCATAGACTGGTAATAAATATTTTTCTGGATCGAGGGATAGATTCACCATCTTGTCCACAACATCAACCAGTAGTTGGGACATACTCTGCTCGAATGTTACTGCCTCGACGAATACTCCCATAGATTTCAAATGTTTCACAAGGGGTGCAAAATCTCCATCACCAGTAATCAAAACGATAACATCTACATGTGGAGCAATCGCAATAGCATCAACAGCGATACCTATATCCCAATCCCCTTTTGTGTCTCCATTTCTGTATTTTATCAATTCTTTTGATTTTATCTCGATACCGAGACTAATCAGGTTATCTATAAATCCTTTTTCTTCATTCCCTTCTGTCGAGATAGTATATGCTATCGCACGGATCAGGGACCTCCCTTGAATTGCAGTTTCGAGGATAGGCGAGAATGCAGCCCTGGCCTTATAAACATATTTTGTAGTGTGATATAGGTTTGCTGTATCAATAAAAACAGCAACACGTTGTGTTTGGTATTGTAATGTCATACGAATAGTTGTATGTGTTGTTATATGAACCCTCTTTATCAGGGTACAAAAAGTATAAATAGAATGAAACCCAGAGAAGATCAAAAAAATACTCGATCTTATAAAATTCCCATAGATGAGAGATCTCTGTTTCACGTGTACCATCGACTGATACTACTATAGTATATCATACTTAATTTTGTATACATATATATGTATACAAAAAACAGAATGAAGTACCAACCTCGAAATCAGGATTATGGGGGGGGTATTGGGTATTGAGAATCAAAAAAACCTCACAATATTGTGAGGTTTTTTCGTACTTATTTCCTAATATCCAACTTTGTGATCAATGGTTCGTATGACGATGGGTCATTCTTTTTGATATAGTTCAACATTCTTCGTCGAGCTGATACCATCTTTACCAATCCCATACGACTTGAAAGGTCTTTTTTGTGTACCTTCAAGTGTTCTGTGATTTCTTTGATGCGAGCAGTTAGAAGGGCTACCTGTACTGGTGCTGAACCAGTGTCAGTAGTATGTACTGCGTGAACTTTGATAAGGTTTTGTTTTTTCTTTGTTGTCATCATATATGATTCGCGAAACACTTAGTTCTCACCAGGTGTTCGTAGCTATACTGTTAATATATTGTATAATACACTAATAATACGAAATAGCAAGTATGTCAACAGAATCCGCATTACACGAATTTTTAACCCACCTAGAGATCGAACGAGGTCGTAGCCTTTTGACCCTCCGGAACTATAGTCATTATCTAGAAACCTATTTCCGAGCCCAACATGTGAAACAGGTCTCTGATATCTCAGAATCCAACATCCGACAATTCCGTGTCTGGCTCAATCGTCAACCAGGTGCAAAAGCAAAAGGTCAAAAACCAACTGACATGAAAAAAAGGACTCAGAATTATTACCTCATAGCCCTACGTTCCTTTTTAAAATACTGTGTGAAACGAGGATGGACTCAATTCCCTGTTGATTCTATCGAGCTCGCAAAAGTCGGCGACCGACACATAGACCTCATCACAATGGATGAACTCAACCGCATTTTAGAACAACCAAATATTACCACTAGAATAGGACTCAGAGATAGAACTATTCTCGAACTCCTCTTTTCAACAGGTCTCCGTATTTCAGAACTCGTTTCACTCAATTCAGACATAGACATTTCAGGGCCGGAATTAACAATCCGAGGAAAAGGTGACAAGGTCCGTCTCGTATTTCTGTCCCCAGAAGCACGAGACTGGGTAAAACGGTATTTGATGAAACGCGCTGATATACACACTGCATTATTTATAGACGACAGATCAGCAAAAACGACAGACAGGGATGCTCGCCTGACCCCCAGGTCTATAGAACGATCTATACGACACTATGCGACAGCTGCGGGTATCTCGAAAAAAGTCACCCCCCATGTTATCAGACACAGTTTTGCAACCAATCTTCTCCAAAACGGTGCGGATCTCCGTTCTGTTCAAACCCTCTTAGGGCATTCTCATATCGGAACAACTCAAATCTACACCCATATATCTGACAAACATTTACGTGAAGCTTACGAAAGATTTCACAAAAAATAATAGGTTTTATAGTATCTCTCTTTCTTTTTAATTTTTCACTATTAAAGACATTCTTATATATCTTCTTCTCTATTTTTATGAAACTTATCTCTTGGAATATTAATGGTTTACGAGCAGTAGAAAAAAAAGGTATTTTCCCTGAATTCGTTTCACGTGGAACATATGATATTATATTTCTCCAAGAAACGAAATGTGAAATGGATCAACTATCTGAATCATTACGAGAAATTCCTGGTTATACATTTCACCTACGGCCATCAACCCACAAAAAAGGTTACGCTGGAGTAGCTTTTTATGTAAAAAATTCCTTTTCCGAAATTCATTATATTTCTGGCTTTTCCCATGAAACACTATTACCGGACGAAGAACGTATTTTAACTCTGGTTTACTCTGACCCAACGTTGGGTTCTGTTGCTGTTTCTGGTTGCTACTTTCCCAATGGAGCTCGCAACTCGTCTGTCCGAGGAATCACCAATGATCCCACATATACCAATCTTGACTATAAATTGGAATTTTTTAGTGAGTTTCACAAACACATGAATCATTTGAATTCACTCTATGACTGCGTTATTGTCTGTGGTGATATCAATATCGCACACCACCCTATCGATATCGCACGACCAGAAGCCAATAAAAAATCCATAGGATTCCTGCCTGAGGAGCGATCAAAACTCGACGAATGGGTATCTGATGGATGGGTAGATATCTTTCGCTCTTTTGAACCTAGTACTATTCAGTACTCTTGGTGGGATGTAATCAGTGGTGCCCGCATGCGAAATATAGGTTGGAGAATTGACTCTGTCTGGTGTAAGACACAAAATATGTTTCATATGAAACATATTTCTTATCTGGATCAACAAATGGGTTCTGACCACTGCCCTATAGAAATTGTTGTTGAATAGCTATTTCACTTTGTGTTTTTTTAGAATAATTTCTTTTTTTATTGTTTCACGTGCAACTTTTTCTTGTATACCTTTCCTACCTAAACGACATAATTCTGTGTCGTTTAATTCACTAAATTGTTTCACGCATTCTGCTAGTATATTTTTTGTATTTTTTTTTGGGTCTTCTAGAACTATTTCGAGTAGTGCGTGGAGCATCCACCCTATTCTAGTTCCTGGTTTCATGTGAAACTCTTGTAGCAAATCATTACCATCTATCACCAACATTCCTACAGAAATAGGGTCACTGAGAACTTCTTCTATCATTGCCTCATATTTTCGCAATCTGTAGGGTTCTGCATTTTCTTTTCCCATACCAATCCTATCAGACTTCCTTACATCCATTAGATCCCAAATCATATCCTTACCTACATTTTGTATCATCCTTCTCACGGCTGACAAAGTTATCGTCTCTGTATCAGAGAAAAACATATGATATCGTACCAATTTTTCTACTCTTTCTGATGTTTCACGTGAAAAATTCATCCTTTTCATTATTGATTTTACCATCTTTGCACCGACAACTTCATGTCCATAAAAGGTATAGAGTTTTTTAGAATCATCCCAGCGTCGAGTTCTCGGTTTTCCTATGTCATGGAAAAGAGCTGCAAGTCGCACATGAAACGACCATCCCATACTAGCTGAATTTTGGCACGCGTTGAGATTATGGGTATAGACATCATAAACATGACTTCTGGATTGTTCACAACCAAACCCTTCGAGTAACTCTGGAAGAAATTGTTCAAGTACGTTCGTTTCACGTGAAATTTCTATTGCCTGTTTTACATTATTTGAGTTAATAATCTTAATAAATTCGTCTCGAATTCGTTCTTGTGAAATGTTTTTGAGGAGTTCTGATGTCTTTTTGAGTGCATCTAGTGTTTCACTATCTATTGTGAAACTTAATTGCGCGGAAAACCTAATTGCACGTACTATTCTGAGCGCATCTTCTTGAAAACGATTTTCTGGATTTCCTATACATCGGATTGTATGCGCCAGTATATCAGACACACCATTTGTATAATCCAGTACTTTCTTGTTTTGTATATCATATACCAAACCATTCATAGTAAAATCTCTTCTGGAGATATCTTCGTAGAGGTTTCTCGTAAAGAGAACTGAATCTGGTCGGCGGTTATCCGAATATTTTGACTCTGTTCTGTAGGGAGTTATTTGAATTTCCCTGAGAGGCGAGTCTTTTTCTTGGTCCTCATTAATCCAAGAAACAGTCCCAAACGGGTTTTCATATACATACTTTTGATTTTTTGTATCGCATAGTGCTGTAATTTCTTCGGGATATGCGCTCGTAACTATATCCCAGTCTTTAGGTTGTCTATTCATAATAGAGTCACGAACACAACCACCAACGATATATGCTTCAAAACCCGCTGTATGCAGTGTATTTAACACTAAAGTAATCTCTTTTGGTATATCAAAGAGTATTGAAATTTCTTGAAAATTCATAAAAATTTTGTGCGAATAAGGAGAATCGGACTCCTATCTCATCCTTGGCAAGGACGTGTTTTACCACTAAACTATATTCGCTAGATTTGGTAAAATAACCATATATTGTTATTTTAGATCTGATCTACAAGCACATATCGTTCGTTAACAACGAAAACAAGTTTTTATTTTGCATCTCTGTCGCGAATATATAACTAATATATTCACAATAGGTCAACACATAATTATTACCATTTCTCATGGTAATGAGATTAGTATACATCAAGATGACAAAAAAGAAAAGTCTGGTATAGTGCATATATGCGCCTGTAGCTCAATGGATAGAGTATCTGACTTCGGATCAGAGGGTTGTGGGTTCGAATCCTGCCAGGCGCACATTAGTACTATAGTCATCCCAAAACAAAGACACAGCTTTTGAACTTCTGCAAAACTCGTATTCACACACGTGAATAAGACCCTATCCCAATAGGCATCAGCCTTTTATAAAAGAACACAAGGCTTTTACGATTTGAAACTGGATATTTCTCGTAAAAACACACAAATACTCATTCTCTGTACTGATAGTACAGTTCATTCGTATTTCTGTATTTTTCCTTCGAAATCTCTGCGTTTCAAATTCGTAATCCCTATTGGGATAGGCTCTAAGGAATACTCAAACGGTTTCGAATTCCAAAACCTTAGTAGTTGTTTTAAGGTAGCTATATCTTTGGTAGGTAATCTTTATTTTTTGAGGGTTTTACCATATAGTTTTGACATTGTATTTGAATGTATATATGACCTAACCTGGGTAAAAATGGGGATAAACCTGTGGAGAGGTCGGATAAGTGTCTTTTATTGTATTTTAGTTGTTTTGGGGATAAACCTGTGTATAATAGGGATAACTAATACGTTTCTCATATATTTTGTCAAATTTTTACTTTTAATTTCTGATTAATTTTATGTTTCACAACACTTTGTCCTATATTTTATGACGTTTCTCAGATAAAATACAACTATATGAAACTTTTCACATCGCATAGACAGCAGATAGGGGAGTTGGGAGAATCTATTGCTTGCAAGTGGTTATCTCTGCATGGGTTTAGTATTCTCGAACGAAACTGGAGTAGTACCTCTGGAGAGATCGATATTATAAGTCATAGAGCAGGGCAAATTCATTTTTGCGAAGTAAAAACCACTCAATCCCTGCTTTACAACGCAGGGGAAAATATTACTTTTCATAAAAAAGAGAAAATTATAAAAACTATCCATGATTATTTTTTAACCCACCCTAGAAAACCTTATCAAATAGATGCAATTTTAATTTACCTAGAAAGAGACAGTGCGTCAGCTAAAGTACAGTATATCGAACACATAAACGTCAAATAAAAATTGAAATACTATACAACACTATATTTATCTAGGCTATTTGCATATTGTGGAAAACCTCTCTATAATTCAAAGATATGGATATTATAGAATTGTGGGGAAAGACAATGGAGATGATCCGCAAAGAAGTATCGAGCGCTAACTTTGAGATGTGGTTCAAGGATATTATTCCAGAATACGAAGATAGGGGGGTAGTATTTATCCGAGTACCTAATCCATTTACTAAAGACTGGTTCATTGATAAATTCCAAAAATCCATTTTACGTTGTATGCGTGAGATAAATCCAGCAATACGATCTATTGATTATGTGGTAGGAAATCATAAGATTCGTCAATCTGACAAACCTCGTGCACCACAATTACCAATTCACAACCTCTATGTAAACAAAGAGGATAATCTGAACCCTCGTTACACTTTTGACTCCTTTATTGTTGGACAATTTAATGAACTCGCTCATTCTGCAGCTATTGCAACCATAGAAAATCCAGGGATTTACAACCCTCTCTATCTCTATGGAAGTAGTGGATTAGGTAAAACCCATATTATGCAAGCAGTGGGGAATGCCCTCAAGGCTCAAAATCCTCATTTAAAAATCTACTATGTATCTGCTGATCGATTTAGTAGTGATCTTATCCTTTCTATTCAAAAGGGGAATGCGCATTCATTCAAAGAAAAATATAGAAATTACGATATCCTTATAATGGATGATATTCAATTCCTTTCCGGTCGAGACAGAACCCAAGAAGAGCTCTTTCATCTCTTTAATACATTTCATGATAGAAATAATCAAATCATCTTTTCCTCTGATAAACATCCACACCTCATCACAGGACTAGAAGACCGTCTAAAAACACGTTTTGGGGCTGGAATGATAGTAGAGGTCATGGAGCCTGATTTAGAGTGTAAAATGGCCATTTTAGAGACAAAGAGAGCCACCTTAGGTATCGCGTGTGAGGGTGATGTTTGTGAATATATAGCACAAAATGCCCCTGGTAGTATTCGAGAACTCGAAGGAATCATGCAGACCCTCGTCAGTCATACCATGCTTCACAAAAGAGCGGTAAATATTAATGACATAAAAGGAATTTTGAGACATACTCAACAATCTAAAAAGAAGGTTTCTTTTGAAGAAGTTGTTGATATTGTGTCTGATTTCTATAATCTCAAAGCAGAAACCCTCTCTGAGTCAACTAGACGCAAGGAAATTGTTCATGCGCGACAGGTCGCAATGTATTTGTTACGCGAGGATTATAATTTTTCCTTTCCTTTTATAGGAAAACGCATGGGGGGACGAGATCATACGACAGTTATCCACTCGTGTGAAAAAATAACTAACGAAATAAAGGCCGCAGCCTCAGTGACCCAAGAAGTAGAAACTTTGCGATCTATGTTAAAAACCCTCTAGAGATACGCTGGAGGTTTTTACTATCAACGTTACAAACTCGATCCACCCCTGTGGATAGGTTGATAGATATCTTGGGGATAATCTTCCCTCAGACTGTGTATATCCTGAGAGTTGTACACAAGAATCTTTTAGAACTTTCACCTTCAGTGTAAATGGTTACTATTCCACACAGAGACGAGGATTTATTCACAGGGTTACTATATTCTAATACCCTTATATACAAGCCTAATATACATAATCCACACAAATCACACCCCTAATAGATACTGTTTTAGAGTCTCTTGGTGTATAACTTTGATATATGAAATCAACTACTTCACTGGAAATTCTGGGGAATATACTACAAGTTATTGCAAAAATACCTACAAAACATCCTTCTCAGCCATATTTGAGTTATCTTTTGCTGGATTTTCAGCAAGCAGAATGCATAGTAACTGCTCATGGGGTAGGTATTTCTTGTAGATATAGTGTACCTATTCAAAATGATTCAGGTGAAACCGCTAAAATTGCTGTAGATCCCGTTGTTTTGGTAAATTTCATGAGTTCTTTTCAGAAGGGTATGGTGGAATTTTCTTACGAAAATGAAGTTCTCTATTGTAGAGTAGGGAATTCTCTAGCAGAGATAAAAACAGTGTCTAGTAGTGAGATAGAGGCAGTAGATCCTATCATAGGTGATGAATGGTATGTTGGGAGTGGCGCAGATTTAGCGACTATGTTGACGCGTGTATCATTTGCGTGTGCAACTACTGACATACGACCTGAATTGTCAGCTGTATACCTTTACGCGCGAAACTCTATGTTTATCTCTGTTGCTACAGATAGTTTTACTCTTGTTGAGTATAAAACACCAACATTGCTGAGTGAAGATAAATCAGTGTTAATTCCACAGAAATATATCCTCGATATTGTGAAAATTATATCTCCAATACAAAAATGCAAACTAATATTAGGTGAAGGGGTTGGGATGATACAGTCAGAATTTTGCACTTTGATTATAAGGACAATTCAGGGATCTTATCCTGATTATGAACAAATAATACCAAAGCAATCAAATATGACCATCGAAATGTCTCGAGATGATATTCAAAATGCATTGCGAGTTATCCAACCTTTTACCGACGCGCAGTTCCCAAAAATAGAACTCCACCCAGATTCTGATAGTGGAATGTGTATGTTTATTACAGATTATAATGAAAAAGGAAGAGGAACCGCATCTGTAAGATCCCTCTGTACAGGAGATTCTCATATTTTAAAGGTAAATACGAGTTCTCTGAGTAAGATTCTTCATTCTCTGACTGTACAGAGAATAATTATTTCTTGTACAGAAGGGAATAAGCCGATTATTATAACTTCTCCAGAAGATATTTCTTTTAGGGCGCTCTTAATGCCTGTTAGTAGATAGTAAAAATATGAAACACATTGGCGATTCATTATTATCTTTACCTGTGATCCTCTCTCGAGAGCATATTCTTGCTACAAGGGGTATTGCTATCTGTAATGATTTTTTAAAAATAACCCTTTCTTATAAGAATATACAAGTTACTAGTACTTCTATGAGGATAATACATATATCACACAGTGAAAAACAGTTAATTTTATCTGAAATTCCTAACTTGTTAGGTTATATTAATGATAATTCTTATAACTTTTCAGTTCGGAATATTATTGTAGTATAGAGCAGGTTCTAAAAAGAACCCCCCCAATGTATTTACTTTCAAAGTAACTGTGGTATTATGGGTTTATATGGCATTACTTTCCTATATCAAAGAAACTCGAAATGAAATGAGTCACGTACAGTGGCCTACAGTAAGAAAAACAGTAATTTTTACAGTATTAGTTGCTCTATTCACTCTGTGTATGGCATATATACTCGGGGCTGTTGATTTTGGGCTTTTAAAGGGGTTAGGGTTGTTGGCTCAAATAGTAAAATAATATATGAAATACCAAGACAATAATGAACGCAATTGGTACGCAATTCATACCTATGCAGGGTATGAGGATGCTGTTGCTCGTAATTTAAAGCAACGTATAGAATCACTAAATATGGAATCCACTATTTTTGAAGTACTTGTTCCTGTTGAAAAAAGTATTAAAATAAAAGGATCAAAACGAGTAGAGGTTGCTGAAAAAGTATACCCAGGATATGTTCTCGTAGATATGATAGTTACAGATGATTCGTGGTATGTTGTCCGTAACACACCTAGGGTTACTGGTTTTGTTGGTGCAGGGACACGTCCAGTACCGCTGACTCAATCAGAGATTGATGCAATATTTTCTCGTGCTACGAATACAAAAATGATTCATCAGGCTGATTTTACTGTGAATGATAAAATTCAGGTGTTAGAAGGTCCATTTAAAGACCAATACGGTACAGTAACAGAAATTATCCACGATACTGGTAGACTGCAGGCGATGATCTCGATCTTTGGAAGAGAAACACCTGTTGAGCTTGATTTTCTTCAGGTGAGAAAACTCTAAGAACCTATCCAATAACCCAAGACTCACCCACGCGTCCTACGGCGCTTTTCTTCCCCTGTCGGGAAATATACTCCTTTCAGTCGTTATTTTTCTTGTGAAGAGGGTTCGCTATGGGTTATTGGATAGGTTCTAAAAGAAAAACGACACAGAAAATCCTGTGTCGTTTTTGTGTATAACCCTGTGTAAAAGTCATCTTTATGTGGATAAAAGACAATTTTTATTTACAAAAATGATTTAATATGATTAAATTAAAGGGATAATTTATGGCACACGATAAAAAAGATACTTTTATAAAAACTGAGAAAGAGCTAGAGATTTTGCGAGAGGGGGGTGCAAGACTGGCTTTTATTGTGCAGAGCTTGATTAGATATATGCAACCTGGCATGTCGACGATGGATATTGATAAACAAGCCAGAATCCTGATTTCAAAAGCAGGTGGTGAGTCATCTTTTCTTAATTATAAGCCTTATGGTGTATCGCGACCTTTTCCTGCTTCTATTTGTATTTCTGTAAATGATGAAATAGTTCATGGGATACCCAAAACAGATATAGTTTTACAACAAGGAGATCTCGTAACGATTGATTGCGGGTTGAAATACAAAGGACTCTATACAGACCATGCTGTTTCTGCGCTAGTTGGAGGAGATTCTGTTGGTAGTTCTCAGGATAGAGATTTGATTAAAATAACAGAAGAATCAATGTATATTGGTATTAATGAGTGTATTGTTGGTAATACTAATCTCGACCCAGGGAGAGCTATACAGTCATTTATACAAAAAAGATATGGAATAGTGAGAGAGTTATCAGGGCATGGAGTCGGATACCAGGTTCATGAAGACCCTTATGTTCCAAATTTTGCAATGAAATCAAACAAGATAGCGAGAGAAATGGAATTAAAGAAGGGGATGGTACTGGCAATTGAACCTATGATTACTATAGGTTCAGAAAATGTTGTCTTTTTGGATGATGAGTATACTGTTATTACTCGGTCTGGTAAAAGAGCGGCCCACTGGGAACATACAATTATTATAACAGACAAAACACCAGAAATAATAACCAGAGTAAGCGACAGATATAAAGGATAATGTAATGACGTCTATACCTTATCCACAGAAAAAATAAAATCAATATTGTCTTTTAGATTTCTATGCGTCATACTGTACCAGTATGAATGGTTTTAAAAGCATTCAATTTTTTACGCAGAATAGTTTTGCAGCTTTTTCTTTATTAATCTACTCAGATAATAATAGACTGAGAAAAAATCAAGATTATAAAATACTAGATAATAAAAGTATAAACACTGTATTCTCAATACAAAATAAGACCCAAAGAGTTTTTTCAGAGAAGATACAATATTTGCAAATAAATATAGCAAACATTATATCACTGTGTTGTAGTATTCAAAATAGATCAGAGTCATGGTTTGTGTCTATTGTAAAATATAAATATTTTCTGAATGAAAATTTTCTCGAGATGTATTGCAAGAAAATACTCTTGATACTGAATGTATCTTTTTTGTATCGAGGTGCTCTTGTAAAAAATAAAGAGATAGTCCCTTGTAGATTTATTATGAATAGTACACCAATATTAGTATGAAAAATATTTTATACACAATACGTTTATACAATATGAGCAGAAATCAATCGGGATAATATCTCGATCCGGTTTCTGTAAAATTTACACTACATATGACTATACATAGCCGTTTTTCTTGTGCTATGGTTTAGGTTGTATCTAGTAACTTTTGATGGTCATAACAGGTAAGTAAGGGTTCTCATAAAGAATTCTTCCTGATAGAGAGATATTCCTATATCTTAGTGTTTTTCCTTTGGAAAAAAAGATGTATGACTCATCGTAATAGTAAAGTAATCTCACTAATCTAAGGTGATTTTATTGCGTTATTGATGTGGAAAAACCTTTAAAAAAACTTTTAAAGTAAAATATTTGGTTATAACCGCACTCTATAGAGGTTTTATTTTGCATACCTAGTCTACCAGGTGTGATTTTTCCTTAGAGCCTATTGATAAAAACTATCAGGCTTTTACGATTTGAAACCGGATATTTCTCGTAAAAACACACAAATACTCATTCTCTGTACTGATAGTACAGCTCATTCATATTTCTGTATTTTTCCTTCGAAATCTCTTTGTTTCAAATTCGTAATCCCTATTGGGATAGGCTCTTAGAACCTATCCCAATAGATATTATTCTTTCACAAAAGAATACAAGGCTCTTATGAAATTAAAAAATAAAACCTAATAAAATACAGTATTCAAATACTGATTTGAACTGTATTTTAATAGTTTTTGTTGTGACAGAGATTTGATCTGTTTACTTTTTGAGTTGGTTTTTGGAGGGATTAATTCACGTAGAACAAGGTATATATGCTACTTGTTTATAATAGAGACATATAACTATCAAACCAACACAAGGTCTTGGTATTGTTTGGGTTGTTCTAGTAATAACCCTTAGAGCCTATCCCAATAGGCACCAGCCTTTTATAAAAGAACACAAGGCTTTTACGATTTGAAACTTGCTATTTCTCGTAAAAACACACAAATACTCATTCTCTGTACTGATAGTACAGCTCATTCGTATTTCTGTATTTTTCCTTCGAAATCTCTCTGTTTCAAATTCGTAATCCCTATTGGGATAGGCT
>JANPGR010000090.1:0-2353 GCA_031424015.1 Candidatus Nomurabacteria bacterium | reverse complement strand
GCTTGGGTCTTGGGGTCGGCTGATTGACCCTCCTGTGCTGCCGACATGTCGTGACCACTCACGCCCGCATTTTGACCTAGCACTGTGTGCGCCGCCAAACAGTACTCGCAGCGATTGCGGTTGGCAATGGCTACGGCGATTTGTTCGCCCAGCTTTGCACCCAGTGTGCCCGAGCTGAGTGCGCCAAACGATCCCCACATGCTTTTGAGCGCAGCAGGCGAGTTGGAGACAGCTTTGAACATATTGGGCGTTGCACCAAAGGCTGCATGAATCTGTTTGAGCATTTCTTGGCTTGCGGGGGAAGCTGTGGCGGTGTCGATATTGACGTAAGACATGGCGATACCCTTTGAGTTGAAACAAGGTGGAACTTACTGGTTGACTTTGCCCGGCAATGACAGATTGCCCGAGCCCACTTTGAACACGTCCACCACGCACAGCAGTGGGTTGTGCACGCTTGCGTTGACACGAAGCGCGGCTGTTACGCCGTCAAACATGGCGGCATTCACAACGCCAATGTCGTCAAAAGGAACGCGCACCGCTAGCGAGTCCTTTTTGAAAATCGGACTCCAGCCTGGACTGTCGATCAGGATGGGCAGGCCAGGCCACGTTTTGGGCAGCTTCGGTTTGGCATCCTTGGGGATGTCTACGACTTTGAGCGCTCCTTTACCGCAAGCTTCATCCGGTTGCAATACAACCCAGTGCGAGTGCCAAACATCGCCATCGTTGTTGGGGTTTCCATCGCCGTTTTCGTCAAACAGTGGCGTGTCATCAAAGTCTGTGTGCGAAGTTACTGCAAACGCAAGGATGCCAGCCTTCGCCTCAAAGCCCACAACAGAAGGATCAAGCGTTGTTGGCCAGACGTAGGAAAAAACAGTACTCCCGGCAAGCTTGCCTGATCTGGTGGGTTTGGAAGCGCCCGCTTTGCCTGAGACTGTCATGTGGAACACGGCCACATTCCCTTCGGTGGTGATCTTGGTGTGGACCACATCAAACGGGGCTTTCACCGCTTTGCTCGGCTTTGTCGATATCCCTCCGCTGTGATGCCCGTGGGCCGTCACTAGGCTACAGCCGAGCGCCCATACAACCCCCATTGCCAATTGATTCAGTTTGTTAACTCTCATGTGTTTTCCTTAAAGCTGCCATAACTCGCAAAGGCCCTTCCTGTGCGATGCAGGTTGTATTTTGAGTGAAGCTTTTGTACAATAAGTATCGTTCTGTTCTTTAAACGTACCTATTCGTTCACAGTTATGACTGAACCTGGAGATCGCCTGTCTACGCTGTTGGAGCGCTTTCGCATCCGCACGCGTTTGTCGTTTTCAGGGCCGATGTGCGGCAAGCATGTGTTTGCCAAGGAGGCGTGCAAAGGCTATTTGCATGTGCTCAGACGTGGCTCGATGGAGATTCGTCATCCAAGGGCTAAAGGGGTACCCAGGCTCTTCAAGGTTGTCGAGCAGTCGCTGATTTTTTATCAGCGCCAGTTGACGCTCGTTTTCCACTATGCGCCGCGCGACGGATTGGATTTCACATGTGCTGAAATCTCGTTTGACAGTGGTCTATCGCACCCGATCTTGCAGTCGCTGCCGCCTCTGGTCTTGCTGCGGCTCGACGAGGTTGATGGATTGCAAGCGTCGTTGAATTTGCTGATTGCTGAAACGCAACACGTGCGATGCGGACACCGTGTGTTGGTAGACCGACTGTTTGAGGTGGTGTTGATTCAGTTGCTGCGCTGGCTTTTGGATCATCCGTCGCATGCCAATATCAACAGCGGTTTGTTGATGGGGCTTTCATCGCCTCAATTAGCAAAGGCGCTTACTGCGATGCATGAATCTCCGGGTGAGCCTTGGTCGGTGGAGCAATTGGCCCAAGCCAGTGGTATGTCGCGCACAGCCTTCGCTGTGAAGTTCAAACAGCTGGTCGGTCAATCGCCAGCGGAGTACGTGGCAGATTGGCGATTGACGATTGCACAAGCGCGGCTGCGCGAGGGTGTTCCATTGAAAATGCTTGCTGGTGAGCTGGGATACAGCTCTCAGTCAGCGTTGACAAGAGTCTTTACCGCGAGACTTGGTGTTTCGCCGCGCGAATGGCTTTCTCAGTGTAGTGTGGAGCAAAGTGGCTGACGGTAAATGTGACGGTAAAGCGGTTTTCCCATCGGAGTTGCCAGCGTCTAAACCCATACATCACCGTTCAATGCCATCCAAAATATATTGCTCGTTGACAATTGAGCGGGCATCGGCACCGTCGACGGGCTCCAACGTGTCAACGTGGAAGTTGTGATTTGCAGCGACATCGCCTAGCATCCACCGAACCTACCCTTCTTGCATAGTGCGTCGAAACACCGGATGGTGCAGGATCG
>JANPGR010000089.1:0-12937 GCA_031424015.1 Candidatus Nomurabacteria bacterium | reverse complement strand
AACTAAAAACGACGCGGTCGTCATTCCAGACTCGATCTGGAATCTATAATATTGCCACTTGACAAATTAAGAGAGAGAGAGTACAATATCCTAGATTCTTTGACATCCGTAGAGTTTTCCATTCTGGTGTTGTGGTGCTGCATGAGCAGATACCTATATACGAAACGCCGCTAGAATGGAAAACTGTACTCAAAAATAAATTTCAAAAAAATTAAAAAAATGACAACGATAAGAATCACGGGCTTTAATATAGCTCGCACGAACAACAGTTTGAGAATTTCGCTTCGCGAGTTCTCTAATTTCCTAACGCCGGCCAAAAATGCTGACTTCGAGCTCCAGAGACACGAAACGCGCGATCTCGAACTGGCTGAATTGCCCGAATGGGTAATTCGTCAGATAGAATTCGCCAGCCCTTTTGGGGTTTGGTGTTTCGTCGAAACAGGAACAGGGTTAACTCAGGATTGGATCATGAACCCGTGCTCTGATTTCACTCCAGAGGAGATTCCTCTGAGTGACCTGTTCCTCCTGGTAGCTGCTCCGCGGTTTAAATCTCTAACCGGTTTGGTTAGGGAATACGATCCGTTGGAGGGATGGGAAGAGTACGATCGAAATGGCTTCATGGACAAACGGGTTGTTAAAATTGCCGGTTGGTACCCGGTGGATGAAACAACGAAACAATTCACGAAAACCTGCTTTGATCAAACAAAAATTAGTTTTAGGGAGTACCAGCTCCCAGAAACAAGCTTTTTAATTCACATTGAAGAGGAAGGGAAACATGTCCTCCTCGACATAGAGGCAAAGGGGTTCGCAACCCTCCCTCCTCAGAATTAAAATCAAAATCTTTTATAAAGACCCTGAATTCGCACTTTGTGGATTCGGGGTTTCTTTTTGTGTTTTTTGGCTGTTGTCCCGCGATGGAGGATTACAATAGTACTCATTCATAGACTGTCATCCCAGACCCAAAAAATAACGACGAGGTACGAGGAGTATATTTTTTGGAAATGATCTGGGATCCATTACAACAGCATAGACTTCAAGAAGGGTGATACTTCAGGCACTATTATAGATTCCAGATCGAGTCTGGAATGACGACCGCGTCGTTTTTAGTTGAATGTATTACCTATTCACCCGAACGCTGGCACCCAGTCCCCAGTATTGGTCCGCCTCGATGATTTCGAGTGTGAGGAGTACTAGTACATATATTAGATATTTGTCTACGATATATCCGCCGTTTGCTGTGAGGGGAAAATGGAGTCCAGCCAGATATTGTGCAAAGAGTAAAATCATTAGCGCCCAAATACCAAAACGCATCCAGAGGCCCAATATAACCATCGCACCTGCAACCATCAGGAGGACAGGGTACCAATGACTCAGGATTGAAACCATAGGTTCCGAAGATAACTGGGTAAAAAATTGAGGGAATATGGTCGCACCAGACAAAGAGGGTCCAATAGACCAAGATGGGTCTATGAACTTTTGATATCCGTCATACGCGAGTAGCCATCCGATCGCTATGCGGAGAATGAGGAGAATAATCGATCCAGCTCTAGTCAGAATCATATACTATGATATAGTACCATAGGTAGGGGAATATGTGTGATTCTTTCCACAGGTTTCTCTCATACAGAGCAATCAATGGCGTGGTGGCGAAGTGGTAACGCGGCAGTCTGCAAAACTGATATGCGCGGGTTCGATTCCCGCCCACGCCTCATACGGAAAAATCCAACACTATAGTGTTGGATTTTTCCGTATGAGGCGTGGGAAAATTACGACTGCTCGTCATTCGTCGGGAATTTTTGATTTATAGATTAGCGAAGCGATTCGTATAAATCATTATGCCTTTGGTGCGAATAGGGGTCGCGACATAGTCTGCGAATATGAGTGCGATAGCACGAGTATCGAGCAGACATATGATGTGACCGATTCCTTTTTTATGAGGCGTAGCGGACGCATGCAAGCGAAGCGAAATTGAGTACGCATGCGACCGTGACCGATTCATTTGGTCTGCGCCTCATACAATAACGGCCTAAAGCCGTTATTTTGTATGGCGTGGGAAAACGCAAACTGCTTTGCGTTTGTCGGAAAAAGACGACACAGGTGTCTTCCCAGGCTTGATCCTTTGATCTGATCCATTACTACAACTTGTGATCCAAAAAACTTCTATAAAAACTACACTATAAATCTGGTCATCCTCGCTTGTCGGGGATCTAGGGTAACTGTCACCGAGATTGCATTTGCAACTTTGTGTTTATTTTTTTTATGACTTAAAGTATTGAATGTTTGGTAAATATTTGAGATCCCCCGTTCGGAGGATGACAGCATCTTTTGCTTTCTAAAACCTGTACAGCAATGAGTCGTGTCATCCTGGGGATACATCAAATCTGTTATAGTAAAAGGATCAGATTTGAATAAACCCGGGATCTATAGTATATAAACACAGTATAAAACATGGATCCCCGGTCGATTATTCCCATGGTCGTTCGTACCTCACTCTTTGGGAATATATCGCCGAGGATGACGTTCAGTCGTGCAGGCTTTGGAAAAGGGTACAGTAATAGGTGTATAAACTCACAACTAAACAGAACATCTACTACGCCGTCTTCCCAGGCTTGACCTGGGATCCATAGATATAGCCCCTAGTTACAAGTAATGTTTACCACGCACTTTAATATAAATCATAATCTCAAATTCAGTACAGCACTTCTGGATTGGGTCCAAGATGACAACTCCTTTTATCTCTCAGGAATCTACACACCAACAATCACTGTCATCCTAAATCCAATGTGATATACTAGCACTATATGAAGACAGAAAAAAAGACCATAATTGCAAACTGGAAAACAAATCCAAAAACATATTCTGAGGCAGTCACCTTGGCTGCAGGGTATCCAGAGTCATCTGATTCTATTGATATAGTAATCTGCCCTCCTCCTGTATTCCAAATGGTTCCACTTCTCGATACTACAGCGCGAGGCGCCCAAGATGTCCATAGTGAAAAAAACGCCACCGGAGGCTGGAGCGCAGAGCAATTATCCTCAATCGGAGTAACACACTGCATAGTCGGCCATAGCGAGAGGCGTGCACTCGGCGAAACTAATCAATCAGTAAATGAAAAAATACGACTATTGCTCGCTCATTCTATTGTCCCTATTGTATGTGTCGGAGAACTAGAGAGAGATGATACAATGGAGTACATTCAATTTTTGATCAATCAAATACATGAGACATTTTCAGGTATATCTCGTACAGAGCTAGAATCTGTTATCGTCGCGTACGAACCAGTGTGGGCGATAGGAGCAACGAGCACTCGTCCTTGTTCCGCCCAAGAATGCAGAGAGATCATATTGCTCATACAACGCGAACTAATCCAGATAACAGGAAACCTGCCCATAGGAAAAATTACCACAGTATATGGTGGTTCGGTAAATGCAGAAAATGCTCGAGAGTATATTACTGTTGGTGGTTGTGACGGCCTTTTGATCGGTAGGGCGAGCCTAGATGCTACTACAATGAATTCATTAGTGCAGAATAGTATTACCTATCCATAGGTACCTTGGTGTATTTCCCAATATAAATTTTTTCAAACTTGTTAGTCAGGGTTTCCTCTAATTTGCCCCCAGCCCAAACACTGTAGGCAAAAGTGACAAGTAGTAGCATAACGAAAAGGCGAATAGCTTTTGTGTTGCGTTCGTAGGTACTCATATATACTAATGAGTATATCAGTAAAAATATAACGATACTAGGGAAAACCCATTTTTTTTGCTATACTGTGGATACTATGAAAACACTCGATGATTTATTTTCTTTGCCAAATCTCCCTAAAACAGCATTAGTGAGAGTGGATTATAATATAACCCTTTCAGAAACAATGTCGGATTCAGAACTGTACAGAATAGAATGTTCTGTACAGACGATACAGGAGTTATTAGATGCCGGGATACAACCCATTCTCGTTAGTCATTTTGGTCGCAAAGGTGATGACATTTCCGTTATAATACCCTATATTGAAAAGCATTTTCCTGTTACCTATGTTGAGTCTTGGGATCTCGATCTGATACATTCCAAATTAGCAAACCTACCTGTCGGACATATTCTCCTCCTGCCAAATTCCAGAGCTCATGACGGAGAAGAGTCTAATGATATACACTTTGCAACATTGTTGAGTAATATCGCACCTGTTTATATTAATGAAGCTTTTTCAGCCTCGCATCGTAATCATGCGACTATTACAGGTGTTACAAAACTATTGCCACATTACGCAGGGAGGCGTATGGTTACCGAGATATATAATCTCGATAAAGCACGAACCAATCCTGTAGAATCCCTGGTAATTATTGGTGGTGCAAAATTTGATACAAAAATGCCTCTAATAGAATACTATCTAGATAGTGGTGCAACTGTGTGTGTTGTTGGAGCATTAGCTCATCCGATATATAGAGCCCGAGGATATGAAATAGGGCAGTCATTTATGGACGATTCAGCTGATGTTACAAAATTTTCTCATCATCCTCGTATATGGGTAGCAGATTCTGTTGTTGTAAAAAATGGAGATGAGAGTAATACAAAGTCTGTAAAAAACCTTTTGGAAACAGATCAGATAGTTGATATGGGAATGGATTCAGTTTCTGATAGTATCCAACTCTCTCTCGACAAAAAGACAATCATCTGGAATGGTCCACTGGGATTATATGAATCAGGATTCTCTGCTGGCACCAACGAGCTAGTAGGGCAGTTTTGTAATCTGCCGCAATTTAGAGTATTAGGGGGAGGGGATTTACTCGCGTGTGTTCCTTATGAGCTTTATGGTTCTGCTGCTGATTTTTGCTCGACCGGTGGAGGTGCAATGTTGGAATATTTATACAAGGGAACACTGACAGGTATTACGGCTCTCAATGAATAATATGATTCAGGAAAATTCTATTATTATTTTTACTGATGGTGCCGCTCGAGGTAATCCTGGATTAGGTGGGTGGGGGAGTATTGTTATTTTACAAAAAAAAGGAATACCCTGGGCATACGAATTGTCGGGCAAATTGGCGCATACTACAAATAATGCAATGGAATTGACAGCAGTGTTGGAGTCAATAAAGAGTTTGGTAAAACACAATACTGCCTCACTGCAGTCTTGTGTGGTATATAGCGATTCGCATTATGTTGTTGCGGGTATGATGTCGTGGATATATGGTTGGCAAAAAAATGGATGGAAGAGCAGTACAGGTGGGGTAGTCGCAAATCAGGAATTATGGAAAGCAATCATCCTAGAATCTAAAAAAATCCCTTGCAAAATACAATACATTCGCGTTGCTGGTCATGCTGGTGTCGCTGGAAATGAACGTTGTGACGTCCTCGCGACAATGGCTGCAGATGGGCGACCAGTGAATCATTATAACGGACCCCTGGACCAATACCCTGTTCATAGTATTGATATTATCCCGGTCGCCCCACCTCGCACATCAACTGGCGAGAAAAAATCATCACCAAAAAATGGTTGGTATATTTCTAGTATAGGGGGTGTTGTCGAGCGTCACATGGATTGGGATTCTTGCAAAGCTCGTGTACATGGCCAGCCGGCACGATATAAAAAGGTAACGAGCGAGAGAGAAGAACAAGAATTTTTGAGTGGAGTGTAACAATAGGAGTATATTTTTTTGTGGATCCCGGAACTGCGTCCAGGATGACGCCTACGGCGTCTGGTGTATAACCAAACACAACACCCACCCCTCTGTCACCCTAGAATCACTATATAATATATGCTATATTGCTCGATATATATGAAGGAGAGTGATTTTCTAGGGGGTATTGCTCGATCACTACCATTTTGGTGTGGGGCTTTTTTGGTTGGGATTTTGAATTATTACCTGTCTACGAGAATGGATTTCGTGCTATACAGTATAATTGTATCCATTGGTTTCGTTTGTGTGTTTCTACTATACACGAGATCCAGGGCCCAAAAGCATCATCGAACTATTCCTAGTAGGGAATGGTTAGTATCATTACTAGGTCTAGTGATTTTTTGTACAGTAGGTATATATGTCACATATTTGTATGAATCATCTAGGGTCCCTCCGCCTTATGCACCTTGGGGTCAGAGCGTCCGCATTACCGGCACAGTGACAGAATATCCAGACCACAGGCCCGATGGACAGTTTATTACTATCTCGCCCAATATTGTAGGGAATCAACCTCCTCATTTTCTGATTAGGGTAAAATTATCCAGATCCGAGAATGTTCAGTTCGGAGATACTCTCCTCCTCAGAGGAACCCTCGAAAAGCCTAAAAATTTCACCACCAAATCAGGTGCCGAATTCGACTATGCTATGTATCTCTCTGTCAGAGACATCTATGCTGAGCTAAAAAATCCAATATTACTTTCTCAGACTCATACTACCAATCGTTCGGTACCCTCACTCGTGTATTCTCTGCGAGACAGGATTGAATCTATTCTCGAG
The DNA here is from genome assembly GCA_031424015.1 of Candidatus Nomurabacteria bacterium. Classification (GTDB taxonomy): domain Bacteria; phylum Patescibacteriota; class Minisyncoccia; order Phycocordibacterales; family UBA1006; genus JANPGR01. The sequence goes on along the minus strand of JANPGR010000089.1, from coordinate 6,488 downwards.
ACTTCTCTGGACCCTTCTGCGTTTGGTCTCGTTGCAGGTATAGTGCTAGGATCACGATCAGGACTAACAGGGGATGATATGCAGATATTTCAGGCGAGCGGAGTATCGCATATTGTTGTGCTCTCTGGTTTTAATGTGACTATTGTAGCAGTTGCTATTACTTTTTTCTGTAACTTTCTCGGGATAAAAAAGAATCATAGTGGTATCATGGCAATTATAGGTATTGGGCTATTCGTTTTGTTTGCAGGTATGACGCCGAGTGTTGTACGCGCTGGAATTATGGCGTGTATATTAGTATTAATCCAAATGAGTAGTTTGAGATATGAATCATGGCGAGCACTCTTGTACGCTGTAGTTGTTATGTCTACTTTGAATCCACGAATAGTACTGTTTGATGCTGGGTTCCAATTGTCAGTTTTCGCAACGATTGGTATCGTTTGTTTAGCTCCAAAACTGAAAAAATATTTCCACTACATTCCCAAACAATATGAAATACGTGACACCATTGTATCTACACTCTGTGCTATTATTGCTACCTTGCCTATTTTAGTAATTTCTCTCCATAGTTTTTCGGCAATGAGTTTGGTTTCTAATATATTAATAGTTCCTATTGTTTCTGTTGTTATGTGTATTGGCTTTTGTGTAATAGTGTTTACACCACTGGTCAGTTTTCTCGGTGATTTCTTTTCCATTCTTCTCTATTGGCTCTGTAACTATATTATTACTATTGCTGAATTTACGGCAAAATGCAACACAGAATATGTATTAGTAAATATTGGTATTTTTATTGCTACGGTTTTTTTGGTTCTCGGTATTCCATATCTAATATCGTTGCATTATCCACAGAACAAGAAAACATAATTGAATACTATTTCTCTGTAATGCTATACTAGTACTAGTATGAAATATCATAACTGGTTTTTATCAGTACTAATACTATGCTTGTCTTTTGGTACTAGCTCTTCTGTATATGCAATCGCGAGTAATATAGATGCTACCTACAAAACAGCTAGTTTGGTCAATTCTGACAGTGGGTATATATCTTTTGTTACCAGCGGTCCCGGTGCTGTTATTGTGGGGAATACTAGGATTACAGGTACCGCGACGAGTCCTTATGGTACTATTTATTTTACAACAGATAGCAATGCTGTTACTAATGATGGCTCAGGGCGATTATCAGGAAAGGCATGGAACAGCGAAATGGGCTGGATAGATTTCGCCCCAACTGATGCAAAAGCTGTATCTATTGATGTGGCTACTGGTCAATTCCGTGGTTTTGCAAAATCTCAATTCAAAGGATGGATTCAATTTGATTGCAGTGCGCAGTTTTCTTGTGTAAAAACGAGCTGGAAACCAGGTAACAATAGTGAAAAAATAAACTACACTTCATCAGCGCAGACAGTTCCTGTTGTCATACCTGCAGGCACCAGTAATAATACGAACTCATCAGTAACGCCTTTGCCTGATATAAAAAATGTAACTACAGAAAATCTATCCTGTGATGATACGATTTCTGGTATGTCAGTGATTGTGTATGGAGATGAACAGAATAAATCTACTGATGTTGTGTTGTTGCAGAAATTTTTGAATCGATATGAAAATGCAGGGCTCGTCGTCGATGGTGAATACAAAACAACCGACGTATTAGCGGTAAAAGACTGGCAAGAAAAACATGCCTCCGCCGTATTGACACCGCTCGGTATACGAAAAGCGAGCGGGAACATCTCGCTCCTCTCTGTTGTCGAAATGGCCCGTGTACACAAGAGCAATTGCGGGTTTAGGAGTGCACAATACAAAATTACTCAAAAAATGTTACTACAACCATTTTGTCCTTATTTTGATGTACAAAAACAATACGGAGATACAGGTGTCGCTGTGAGCAAAATACAATATTTCTTGTCACACAATGAGGGGCTAAAGGTAGCGGTTACCGGTGTATTCGATGTCAGAACAGTTAATGCAGTTAAAGCCTTTCAGAGGTATAATGGTATAAAGCCTGAAAATATAAATGGTATATGGGGTACACACACTATGAATCGAGCGAACCAAGCCATCGGCTGTGAATAACTTGCTTTGAATGCATCCCTCGGTTGTGTATACTAAGTAGGCATTGAGTATCAACCAACAGGGTGTTTGGGTAGGTATGCATCATTATTAATCATCTAACATTCAATTATTTTTAGCTTATGTCATCAGAAAACAAATTTCCTTGGGTAGAATTTTTATCATCATTCGTATTTTATATTGTAATTGCAGCATTAATTTACGTAGTAGCCAGCATGTTGCCGAAACCTGTGCAACAGCAGTTGTCAGCAGAACAGGTACAACAAATACAACAGCAACAACAGCTCGAGCAAACCAATCAAGTCTATAATACTATTATCTCTCGTGTAAATCAGCTCATGGTAGTACCTCAGACACAGCCAGAGATCTCTGTGATTACCGATATACAGGTGTTCCTCGCTCAGTATCCAGCATTTGCAGGTGCTCAGACAGGGGATGCTGTTTTGGTGTATCCTGACCGTGTTATCGTATATTCTCCTGCTAATAATCGTATTGTTAATTCTGTATTGATTCCTGCTGATGTACAGCGTAAAAATGCAGAACAGAGACAAAAACAACTCGAACAACAGCAGAATATCTCAGCACCTGCTACTAAAACTGCTCCTGCAGTAGAATCTCCTAAAACACAATAATATATGAATAAAAACATTATACGAGTTGCCTTTTTGGTTATAGTTTTGGTGGGCGGATTTATCGCATACCAATACTCTACTCCTGATAAATCCTCGGTTGAATATACTTTGAAAAAACTCGATGAAAAAATCATCCTTCCGAATAACCAATCTCCTCAGATCGCGCGCATCGAAACAGAACAGGCATTGGCCGAAGTTCGCGCGCAACCTTTCTTTCAGAATACTATGATAGGGGATTCCCTCGTAGTATATCCTGATCGTGTGATCGTGTATCGCCCGAGTACAGAAAAAATTGTAACAATGGGCATTATTTCCCCTGAAAAGTCAGCAGAAATCTTTAATACAGTACCTTCTGTGCCATCAGAAACTACTACACCTACCTCTGCAGCGGTACAAGTACCAATAACAGTAGAAATTAGAAATGGTACCGCAGTCAAAGGCCTCGCAAAGAAAGTATCTGATATGATAACAGTAATTTCAGGGGTAACGGTACCAACTACAGGAAATGCGAGTACAAAAACCTATACAAAAACAACAATTGTAAATACTTCAAATAAATCAATTTCACAAGTAGAAAAAATTCTAGGAACAACAGCAGTAACAACGTTACCTGCAGGAGAGAAATCTTCGACAGCTGATGTGTTGATTATTGTTGGTGCTGACAAATCTACTCTCTAATTGTATTTTCGCTTGAAAAAGAAAGAGGGATATAGAAATAAAGAGAAAAAACAAGTCAAAAAGTAAAACAAAAAAAATAAAATAGAAAAAGGCAAAAGCGGAGCTTTTGCCTTTTTGTGTTAAGTGGAAATCCCATACTCCGATCTTGCCGTCATCCTGGGGTACATAAAAATAACGAGACACGAGTATATTTTTAGCGAACCCGGGACCCACCCCCTTACTCACCAGGAGATAAATCTCTCCATTCTGGATTTGTTTTCTCTATTAAATCTATTTTCCAAGCTCTCTGATATCGTTTTAATTTCTTTTCAGCTTCTAGAGCAGAAACCAGAGAGTCAAATACTTCATACCAAACGAGAAGTGTTACGTCATACTTCTCTGTAAATCCTGTATATGTTTTAGTCTTATGTTCTTGTATACGTTTTTTCAAGTCAGAGGTTACTCCTACATACAGAGTACCTCTTTTTTGACTAGCAAGTATATATACATAACTTTGTTTCATATCTTGTACTTTATAGCAGAATGGATCCCGGGACAAGCCCAGGATGACGTTCCGCGTTGTGTGCTTTGTAATTCTCTACAGCAATAGGTGTCCCCGTCATCCTGGGGCATATCAAATCAATGACGAGGTACGAGGAGTATGATTTGAACGAACCCGGGATCCATTCTTTTGTAAATTTGTACACCAATGAACCACAACAAAACACTAATCACACACCACTCAACATTTTGTGGAAAACTCGTTGTACTATATTGTTGGAGTGTACTATGATACTAGTATATGTACCTGAAGAAATTTTTAGCAACAACATTATTATTTACCCTATTCATTCCTAGTTTTGGTTTTGCGCTCGTACCAGCAACGATTGGTTACGAAGGCTATATCACCAACTCATCTAATGTCGCACAGTCAGGTACCAACACAGTTCGCATTCGTATTTATGATGCGTCTACTGGTGGAACCTTGATGTATGACGAGACGCATGCAGCGGTGACTATGAGTAATGGCTATTTTTCTCTTCAGATTGGATCAGGTACCTATAATGGAGGCACCCTCACGAGTATTAATCAATTCCCAGTTGATGCTCAATACTATGTTGAGCTCGAAGTCCCAACATTGTCGACTGGCCCAATGTCACCACGTACTGCGATCAATTCAGTGTTGTATTCGTATACATCCCAAGGCATCACTGCGCAGTCAGCAACTCCTACAGGGTATCGCGTAGGTCAGACCTATTTCGACACGGATGATAATGCTATCTATGTATACAACGGCACTACCTGGGTTGTTTCCAGCAGTGCCGGCTCTGTTGCAACGGCGACAGCATTCGGTACAACGGCGAGTAGTACCAACACATTTGGTACAGGTGCAGGTGCGACCAATACTTTTGGTAGTGCGACAGGTACCAACACCATCGCTGGAACAACATCACTCTCGGGGAACACTTCTATTTCAGGGGCTAATACCTTTACTGTAGGTACAGGCGCAACCACACTCGGTGGGACGTTGTCTGTCACAGGAGCAACCACCACCAACGGCATCACTAACACCGGAGGCATCTCGACTGGAACCCTCACTACAACAGGAGATTCAACCATAGGAGGCAATCAGACTGTCGCGGGTACTCTGGGTGTTACCGGAGCTACCACTCTCGCGGCTCTAACCCAGGCAGGTACAGCAAATATCAACACCACAGGAGCGAGCGCAACTACGATAGGATCAGCAACATCAGCAACGACCATAGGTGGTACCCTTGCAGTTACAGGAGATCAGACCAACACAGGCGACCTAGCAGTAAACGGAGGAGACATCACAACCACATCTACCATTGCATCATTATTTAATACCATTGCAACCACACTCAACATCGGAGGGGCTGCAACCGCTGTTAGTCTGGGAGCATCTACAGGTACAACAACAATCAACAACAACCTTGCAGTAACAGGAAACACTACCAATACAGGGACTTTGACCCAGACGGGGGCTGCGACATTCACTGTAGCGCCTACTATATCAGCATTCACCACAGCAGGAGTACTCAAAAACAATGCATCAGGATTGCTCTCTACAGGGCTCGTTGATTTGACTACCGAGGTAACCGGCATCCTACCAATTGCCAACGGAGGAACAGGTTCATCCACTAAAAACTTCATTGACCTTACCACAGTACAAACAGCAGCAGGAGCAAAGACATTCTCGGATATGCTCTCTCTGACCTCTGCTGGTACTGGACTCGCAGTAACCAACAATGCAACTGTAGGTGGAACTCTCGGTGTTACGGGGAACACTACACTCTCTGGTACCCTCGCATCAGGAGCAACCACCATAACCTCAGGTGCTAGTCGCGGACTCAGCATTACCCAGACATCAGGAGCAGGTACAGCATTGACACGATACACCAATTCGACGGGTGATTTTGACCTCTTTTCTGGATCGGGGACTCCTCTCGGAGCTATTACTGCAGATATCGGAGACCTCTATGTAGATACTTCGACCGGTACCATGTATCAAAAGAGAACCAGTAATGGTGACACAGCAAACTGGATAGCATTTGGTGCATCAGGAGCGGACAGTACTACAGCATCCAATGGAATTTCCCTCGTTGGAGCTGACGTAAAACTCGGCGGGACATTGTCTGCCGGGACGAGTATCGCTACAGCAGGATTCGCACTCGACATCACAGGGTCTGGAGCATTCTCGACACCAACAGGAGCAAATACATTGAACGGCAACACGAGTGTATCAGGTACCAATACATTCACTGTAGGCACAGGAGCTACCACACTCGGAGGAACACTGGGTGTCACCGGGGCTACTACATTATCTTCTACTCTGGGTGTCACTGGTACCACTACACTCGCAGCTCTGACCCAGGCAGGTACAGCAAATATCAACACTACAGGAGCGAGCGCAACTACCATAGGATCAGGTACATCAGCAACGACCGTCGGTGGTACTCTGGCGGTAACAGGTGCAACCACAGCAGCTGCGATCACCACCTCAGGCAACTTCAGCCAAACAGGAGCTACCACATTTTCTACAGGTACCGGAGCTTTCACCCATAATGGAGCAACCACCGTATCAGGTACCAACACATTCACCGTAGGCACAGG
>JANPGR010000088.1:0-2988 GCA_031424015.1 Candidatus Nomurabacteria bacterium | reverse complement strand
CATCCATTACGCCACTTTTAATATGGGCACTGGGCTCTCTCGATGTAATATTTCCAAATATAAAGTTTTTTGAATCAACATTTTACTCAATAGTAACATCAATCATTGTGTATAGCTCGATAGTATTTCTACTAATTAAATTAATCTTTTTTATAAAAAATAAGGAATATAAAAATATATTATTATTTATAATAGGTATTATATTGGCTGTTGTAGTATTTTTTATCGGAATAGTTATAATTCTTGGGGCATCAGGTGTCGGTACATAATATGAACCATGACCCTGAATTAAATGAAATAATTACCACAACCAGATCACCAATAATGCTGGGATCTGTACACATTGCAACCATCGAGAAATCAAACAGCATCACATCTATCTACTACCAACTCACTAATCCAGTAGGGAGTAGCACCATCACGACAGACAAGACGGGAACAGTAATCCAAGCCCAAGACACCAAACCTTATGGTGGTTACAGAGTAAACACAGAAACCAAATTCATCAAAGACAGATTTGCATTACACGAGAGAGACATCGAATCAGGATTGACCTATATGCAGGCAAGGTATTACAACGAGAATCCAAAGAGATTCCTGTCGCTCGACCCGACATCACAATACAATGCCGAGAGCTTTCCTGAGTGATCGGCATAGAGTAGGAAAACATTGAAAATCAGCAGGTTTTCACAAATAAGGTGGTTGCCAGACTCTCTTAATGATACCCAGGCAAAGCTAACGGTTTACCCACGGGGGGGGTTCATAAATTTAGTACTTATTTTATTGTTGGATTACAATAATAACCCTAAACCTACTGCAATTATACAGAGTCCAATACATTTTATGATAAGAGTAGTTTTTGTGTGTCGTTCTTTGAACATACTCGGGTATATTCGGTACAAAACAAATCCGAGCAAAAATACCCAGAGGACTTGGGTCCCATAGAGAACTTCGGCAAGGGCAACAGGACCCCATAATACCGCAAACGCCATGAGTGCGTCACCTATGACAATTAATGATTCATTGAACCCATTAACTCCAATGAGTTTTGATCCACTATCTCGTATGAGTGCTTTGAATCCATTTCGTGCAGAAGGTGAGAATAGATACCAACAGATACCGAATAGAAATGTTCCCACATGATTCCAAAACAGAGAAACAAAAAATGAGGCATCATAGCCAAATTTGAATGCCACATTAATACACGCAGCTATAGTAGCCGCAGATATCATTAATAGAATTATTCTCCAATGTAAAGAGAAGATCTTTTCATTTTTGTGAATATGTATATTCATGATGAGCGCACCCAGCAACAGTATTCCGCCAGAAATCAGTTCAATACCATTCAGGGATTCACCTAGTACTAGTGATGAAAGTATGAGTGATATTGGTGCAACAAGTAACCAAAATGGCGCAACAGAATCAGAATCCTCATCTTCGAGCGCATACAGGTATAGTGTTATTGCACAAATTTGCAATATACCAGACGATATTAAAATAAATTTATTAACTCCAGAAACCGTAAATATGTTAGGCCAGTTTGTTATGCCCAAGATAGCTATAACTATTATGGAAAAAAGACTAGAAACCATAACTAATGGTACAACCCCAGAAGTTTTCTTATCCTTATTATATTTATGTACCAAGTACTGATCTATATAATTAGATACTGCATATAAAAACGGAGGGATTAGGGCTAGAAATATCTTTGGATCCATATACTTAGCATCAAGTATACCACGATTTTAATCCTCGCAATGCGAGCCACTTTTCTTCCTCTGTCGGGAAATACATCAGTTTTTTGCAAAAACTGATTATTTTTCTTGTGAAGAGGGTGTTTCTTTTGACTTTTCGGGTTCAGGCTAGGAAAAAACTTGACAAAAAGCACTATTTCGGTGTATACTACATATACTGTATTTATATATGACAGCTACTTCACTAGAAGATGCAGCAAAGCTAGCTACCATGTACACAACTCTTCCAGAAGCAATTCTGGAGTTAGAACGACGACGCAGAGACCCAGAACTACAAAAAAAAGTGAGAGAATTCTTGGATGGACATGATCATAGGATTAATACTGACCCAGAACCTTACTTTTGCTATACTCGACATATTACGTCGGCAAATTTTGAATTTGATATACTCTGGAATATGGTAAAGGAACACACAGACTACAAGCTCTACCTCCTCGAAGGATCTACAAAATTTGTAACACAGAATATGGAAAAATATTTTCTCGCAAAAATGTTTTTTTGTAAACCGAGTCCACCAGGAATAGACACGAGCGATAGGCAGGCGCTCGACACCTACAAGACGTGCGATTTCAATAGTTGGAACGGCAAACCTATGCATGATATCCGGATGGATACAGGAGAGCTTCTCGTGGATTTTCATCATCGGATCCTATTTGATGAATATCCAGAGACCAGAGATAGAATAGAATTTGTAGAGCATTATGAATGGCTCCTCGAAGCAAGAAAAAAGTATGACCATCGTTATACTGCATTCTTTGCTTCTTTTATTATGCATGGGATTCTGTTTGAGAACAATGATTTTCTCAGCTCAGAAGAAGATATTATTATTCACAATGAAATAATCCCCTCATATGAATCTATATATAAGCATTTTGGATTAAAGCCTCTTATCGTAAGTATCGTTGATATTTCTATAGCGCATAGTGATTATTGGCTTTGGTATAATTGGTCAATCCGAGAGAAATACAATCTGATGAGTCCGAATTCTGTTACGCACAAATCAGGCAAGGCATTGTTGGAGTAGGGTTGTATAATAATAGTAACTACAAGCTATCTTTTGGGGTAGCGACAGTTTTTGCAACTAATCTCATAGCTTAATAGCTCATTAGAAAAGGTTACCCAAACCTACCCTCTAATGATCTCCTACGATTCTCTGTTAGTATATCATATTTCATCTTCCTCAGCTTCTCGACAAGAAGTTTAGGGTTGTATTTCTCTCTATCTTCTAGTAATC
>JANPGR010000087.1:0-19507 GCA_031424015.1 Candidatus Nomurabacteria bacterium | reverse complement strand
TTTTCGCGAGAAACACCTACATAATGCTTTAATTCTATACCAAATAGTGTTTTCTTTGTGATCATATTCATATGATCGTAGGGTAACCGATTTGTGAGCTATACGATAGATCTTCGGTAACCTTTATTATGAGCTATTAGGAAACCTTGCTTTTTATAGAGAAATGGGTTATAAAAAAAGTATGACAATTATTATATATTTTGGCCTAACGGCCATAGGTTTTTGGGGCATGGTTGGTCCTAAAAACCGAAAAATCATACACGCCTCCCGGAGAGTGTGTTGATTTTATTGGGTCGAGTCATTCAATGACTCCCTGTAAACGGAAAGTTCCATTCTTTCCGTTTTTTTATATCTTTTTATCTCTCTATTTATGTATTTCTACTGGATCCCGGCTCATTTCCAAAAAATATACTCCCCTTGGTCGTTATTTTTTGGGGCCGGGATGACAGATGGCATTACTTCTCCACCCAAAATGTTTTCCCATCACTGACTACTTCTATCGTTCCTTGTTTACAAGTGGTCAGCACAGGAATACGGAAATACGCATAACGACGCAATGTCTGCGTATGAGGATGACCATAATCATTCTGACACGCGACTGATATCAGTGCCAATTCAGGTGACACGCGACGCAAGAATGCGAGCGCAGAAGAATATTTTGACCCATGATGAGCGACTTTGAGTATATCCACATCCAGATCGGATAGAGGCAAACGATTGATCATATCCATTTCGACTGCAGCATCCATATCCCCTGTGAACAGTGCTGACGTAGTGTCATAATCGATTCTCACCGTAACAGAATTATTATTCGTATCAGGATACGGATGTCTGCGATCAGGATGCAAGATGCGAAACCGCACACCATCACCCGTCGTAAATGTGTCTCCGCGATAAAGGTGTTGAATACGCGACACTTTATCGCTGTCTTTTACTTCTGCCAGTTCACTATCTCGCCATTCTCGCGATTCTGGTGTCGATTTAGAAACTCCATTATCGATCATAGTAGTAATGCTATACCGAGACAACACACGAGCAAACCCTCCGATATGATCCATATCAGGATGAGTTGCGATTGTCATATCAATAGTCTTGTCATTGCGTGGCATAACCTTGCGCAATTCTGATATCACCGAGGCATCCGGACCGCTATCTATCAGGATTTGTTTCCCTGTTGGGGTTGTAATAAACACAGCATCCCCCTGCCCTACATCCAGCATATAGATATGGAGTAATCCATCCGGCGGTTTACCCCCAACAGGATACAGAACAACCAACAGGATACACCCGACACATATTGCCGCACCGATCAGGATTTTTTTCATACTAAAATTCATATCTGTGAATGTGTGCTATACTAGCATCATATGGAATACAAATCAAAAACATGGGAATTACCCACCACATTTATCGGCAGCATTTCACGCGATTCGATCGACGAGCACATCAAACTCTATAATGGGTATGTAAAGCATTTCAATATTATCAACAACATTCTCATCAGTACAAGGCCAGAACCAGGCGACGAAAATCTACCCTATGCAAAATCAGAAGTCTCTCGCAGGCTCGCGTTCGAATGGAACGGGATCAAAAATCATGAATACTATTTCGATCAATTAGTCGGTGGTCCAGCTGCGATCGACACGGTGTCAGATTTGTATACAGCAATTTCGAATCAGTTCGGGTCATACGACCACTGGCTCGAGACATTTACCCTGTTGGCAAAAACACGGGGAATCGGCTGGGCGATCCTGTGGCGCGATCGCGAGACTGGCAACTTGATCAACAATTGGGTAGATGAACAACACATTGGGCAATTGAATTCTTGTGATATTATCTATGCGATCGACATGTGGGAACACTCGTTCGTATTCGACTACAAACCGAGCGGCAAAGCATCCTACATCACAGACTATATTGCGAATACGAATTGGACGGCAGTACAAAAACGATATCAGAAATAGAATACCAAAAAAGAAACAGGCCGGCTCCCGTAGGGAGCCGGCCTGTTTCTTTTGATTTAAAACTAAAGACTACTACCACCTAAAATCCAATCCTATTCGGCTCTGGAGAAATTTCACTTCCAAATTTTTCTCGTACAGAATTCTGAATTTCTCCTACGAATTCCCACAACTCGGCTGCAGTCCCGCCACCAGTATGGGTCAGGACGAGTGCGTTCTGTATATACATCGCAAAATGCCCTACTTGTTTGCCTTTGTACCCACACTGCTCGATCAACCACCCTGCGGAAATCTTTACCCGACTACTATCATCGGTTGCGAATACAGGAATCGTAGGATATTCGATCTGCAACTGATCTAGTTGCGATTTGGGAATTACAGGGTTCATAAAAAATGATCCACAATTGGGCAGGATTTCTGGTTTTGGTAATTTTTTCCATCGGATATTGGTAATTACTTCGCGGATAGCGAGAGGTGTTATTTCCTGTCCTTCTAATGCTTCGGCGACACCTGTGTATGCAGGTATCATTCCAGAGAATTCTGTGTCGAGGAAAAAGCTCACCGAGGTAATACAGTACTGACCTGCCCATACGGTTTTAAAATTACTCATTCTATAACCAAACCCGCATTCAGAATTAGAAAAAGTAACCAATTGGCCAGTAGATATTTCGATACAATCTACACTCTGAATCCTTTGAGAGACCTCGGCGCCGTAGGCGCCAACATTTTGAATAGGGCACGCACCCACTGTCCCAGGAATAGCAGACAGAGCTTCGAGTCCACTGTACCCACGATTCAGAGAATCTAATACAAATTCATCCCAATTCACCCCTGCGCCAACAACCGCCAAAATACTATCAGCACTATATTCTCTGTACTGTATCCCTTGTATATTCATTTTGATTACGCAGGCATCTAGATACTCTGCCCACACGCAGTTGCTCGATTCTCCCATCAGTATTGGCTGTACACAAGCATTTCTACACCAATCCAGCACCTCCTGCAATTCAGAAATGCTAAACACTTCACCATAATACCGAGCGACCACGGGCAGCCGCATCGTCGTCTGATCAGTAAAATCATAATTCTCAATAATTTTCATACAAACATAGTATATCATATTTGATATGCTAATTACTTGTTTTTCTTTTTATTGCAATATAAAAGTGTGGATTAGTTGCTTTACGATACACATTATATCATATATGATATACAGGTATGAAATCAAAACAAAACCAACCCCAGAATCAGGAATCCGCACCGCTATCACTAATAGGCTCCATGATAAAATCAGAACGCGAAAAGCGCGGCATGACACAATCTGATTTTGCAAAATCTCTCAAAACCAGTCAGAGCGCGATAGCACGCATAGAATCAGGCGACCAGAATATGACGGTAGAACTACTGGCCAAGATAAACAGTGTGTTAGGTTCGCGAATCATTACCGCACAAAATCCCAATCAAATGCAAACCGATGATTTCATTATTCGCGGGGGCAAGAAATTATCAGGAACAATCCGCACCAACCCCAGTAAAAATGGAGCATTGGGATTGATTTGTGCGTCCCTGATGAATAGTGGCACCACGACACTACACAATATTCCCAGGATAGAAGAAATCTATCGTATCATAGAAGTATTCCAAAGCATGAATATAGATATTCGCTGGGTCGGAGACCATTCATTGTTTATCAAAGTAAACCCGCAAACCCTCAGTACAGAAAATCTAGAATTATCCAGCGCAGCAAAAATCAGGTCAGGTTTGATGGCTATCGGAGCGATGGCCCATCATATTAAAAAATTCTCATTACCCCACAGTGGTGGCTGCCAGATGGGTGAACGCACCATATCAGCACATAAATATGCAATCGAAGAATTAGGTATCGCGGTCAAAGTCACTGACACAGAATATCAAATGTCGGTAGGAAAACCAAAAACAAACCACATCACCATGTACGAAGCATCCGACACGGCAACCATCAATGCCCTCTTGGCTGCATCTAGAATCACCGAGACTACAGAAATAGCATTTGCTCAACAAAATTATATGGTTTTAGATGTATGTTATTTACTACAAAAATTTGGAATAGAGATATCAGGAATGGGCACCCACAGACTTTCCATAAAAGGAACAAAGTCTATCACCATGGATATCGAACACTACAACAGCGAAGACCCTATCGAATCAATGCTGTTTATTTCTGCTGCAATAGTAACTCGATCAGAAATCACTATTACCCATTGCCCTATTGATTTCCTAGAGCTCGAATTATACAAACTCAAACTTATGGGGTTGCAGTATTCACTGTCGGAATTCTATCTTTCTGATAATGGCAAAACTCGACTCTGTGATATTATTATCAAACCTTCTGAACTAAAATCGCTCCCTGATAAACTGCATTCTCTACCTTACCCCGGTATCAATACCGACAACCTGCCATTTTTTGTCCCTATCTGTACTATTGCGACAGGACGCACATTGTTGCACGACTGGATGTGGGAAAATCGTGCAATCTATTTTACCGAACTGAATCGTCTCGGCGCACAGATAGACCTCCTTGATCCACATCGCATTATCATAACCGGTGGACAAAAACTCCGCGGAGCACAGGTGGTATGCCCCCCTGCTCTGCGGCCTTCTGCTATTATTCTGGTCGCAATGTTGGGAGCATCAGGAACATCGGTACTGCGTAATGTATACGCTATCAAACGTGGTTACGAAAACCTCGTCGACAGATTGACTAGCCTCGGAGCTGATATAGAACAAATACACAGTGTGACTGGCTAGAATATATTTACTTCCCTGCGTCCCATAGTGCATCAAACAATGTTTTCATAGTTTCGCTGAACTCTGCGTTTTCGATCCGCGCAGAAATCATCTGGTCACCTAATGTAAAGAAATTCACCGTATCATCAAAAATGATGATAGCTGTTTTGAGTTGTATGTTTTTGGGTAGCATATGAACTTCACGCAATTTTGACTCCGAGTCTTGCAAAAAAGACTTGTTTGGATCTATAGAATCTCCCAACACTCTGATTCTAATCCCACTGTTGATACGCATCTCGAGGTATTCTTCGATAGTTTTCACACCGATCTTTTCTATCATTTTTTGCTCTGGCCACACACAGCGTACAAACTTTTCCTTGGTCTGTAGTGAAGAAAAATATCCCTGCAGTGCACCTTCGCGACCATAGGAATACGTCAATTTAGGTATTACTATTTTATCACTACCTATGATGTTTTCTATGTCTGTTTTTGACTGCTTAAACTGTTCCAGCTTTGATTCTGCACTACGCACACGTTGTTGCAACATTTTTTCTATATGTTCGATTGGCATGGATTGAAATGTTTTTCCATGTTTTTGTTCTGTTTCTACAATGCCGAGCACCAATAATGCATCGATGGCATCATAGGTAGTGCTACGAGGTAGTTTTGTCATTTTTGACAGTGCAGCAACAGACAGTGGAAATTTACTCACCAGTAATGCCTTGAATACTAACCATTCTTTGTCAGATATTTCCAATAATGTTTTCAACTGTGTTTCTGTTTCAATTGTGTTCATAGTTTTATATTTGTCGAAATTCGTCGAATAATAGCATATCTACTATACCATAGTATATTTGTTTTGTATATGAACAACAAAACAACAATCGGTATAGTGGTGATAATCATTATTATAATCATATCAATTATCACTACCAACCGCAGTACGGACAAAACATCACTAACAGCCAACGACGCTACAATCACAGTAGGTGCGATTTTGCCTTTGTCGGGTCCAGCAGCACAGTTCGGTGAAGTATTCAAATCAGGGCTAGAATCAGGTTTAGGCTCAGATCCGCATATAAAAATCATCTACGAAGACAGCAAGGGCGATCCAGCTACTGCAACAGCTGCGTTCCACAAACTAACCGCAGTAGGCAATCTCGACATAGTAATTTCCAACCTAACCAAGGCATCAATTCCGCTAACACCGCTCGCAAAACAAAACCAGGTGCCACTACTGATTTCACTGGTTGCTGGCATACATGCTACATCATCTGACAACGACTATGCATATAGGCTGTTTTGGACTACAGACCAAACAGCGCAGCTGTTTGTCGACAGAGTACTGGCAAAGGGTTACAAACACATAGCCATACTCCAAGCCAAAAACGAGGCATCCCAGTCAAACGTTGATGCCATACTGCCAGCGCTGGAGCGCGCAGGTGTGCGTGTCACTCACGAAACATTCCAGGACACTGACACTGACTACAGAACGCAGCTACAGAAAATCAAGTCAAACAAACCCCAAGCACTGGCAATCATGGCAGTTCCAGCAGGTCAATGGAGTGGCATCATGACGCAGGCAAACGATATAGGTTTGAACAGTCAATCAATCGACATTTATGACGAGCTGGGTACATTTTTGAACCCAGGGACACCAGAGGCGCTCGGGAAACTCGCTGAACAAGTATATACATTTACCACACCCTTTAACCTGGGCGCATACAAACCAGAAATGTTAGAAAGAATGAAAGCTAGCAAAGGTGCAACGCCAGGCGGGTACGAATCATTTGGCTACGACAGTGCCACACTGCTGAAACAACTAGCAGAATCAAAATCTTTCGATAGAACTAATATTACTGAGTATCTAAAACAAATGAAATCATTTGAAGGTATCTCTGGTGTTTACAATGTCGACGGATCGCACAACATAACCACACAAATCATCGGGGCGCAGTACATGAACGGAGCGTTTGTTGAATCAAAAATATAAGCAACACTATGAACGCATCATTACAATTAATCGCCCATGATTTTAATATATCTGATTTTAGTTTGTACAAAACCAGTGATGCTTTCGACATATACCGATACAATGCGGATCAAAAAATCGAATACGCAGTGCTGCGTCAAATGAGTAAACCTCATTATCACAGTATTACTGGTGAATTCCTGTTTATGGACCCTGGCATACTGCAGCTGGGTGGGATCAAACTGAATACATCCACTGCCTATATATCAGAATTTACCATCGATGTGGGTGTTGTATACCCTATACCAGCCTATGTACTCCACGCTGCTGGACCAGCTGATGGGCAGGATGCAACACGTTTACTGATCATAAACGATACTGCAGTACGCGAACGAAACCATAGTGAATACACTGATGACACTGTGTTTCCTGGTCAGATAATTTTATTGTAACTTTAGTTTAAAATATTTTGCATAAAACAGTTCGCCAAAAGTTGCAGCTTTGCACCGATACTATAATCATTATTCATAATCTACAGATTCGCTCAGATCACTAAAAGCACCCGAATGATCAGCTATAGTGAACAACTGCTCAGTAGCTGGTTCTGGATATACGTCTGACACGCGCAACATTACCACCCCCGCGTCACCATGATTAGTGACGACCATAGGTTTGCCTGTGCGCTGCACACTGTGATACACATCGGACAGGCGCGTACGCAGATCAGTGGTTGAAATGCTGTTTGTTTTCATATATGTATATTATATACGAAATGTACATATAATTGTAAATTTTTCAGTGAATGCATGGTTATTCACTACTCTGCTCCCACAAGTCTTCGAAAAAACTAGTATAAGCATCGGCGACTGACTGATTTTTAATTTGGATAATCGTTGGCTCCTGTTCAAATATTTGTGTGATCACGGTATCGCCAAACACATTGTAGTTTGCCGGGTTTTGTATTTGCCGTGACATTTTACGAAATTGATTCAGTTCGGGGTGCTCCTGCAGTAATCTGCGGTCAGTGTCACCCTGATCATAGGTTACCATTTTCCATACTATGTTTTTTTGTATCCTGACCTGTTCGTATTTTTGGTAGAACTCTGCCATAGGTGTATACCATCTGTCACCCACTGCTCCTGCAATCAGTATTGTAGAGTTTTTAGGTAGTCGCTTGATCAGACCCATGTGGTACGCCTGGTACTGTTCGGTTCCGCGGAAAATCTCTATTGATTCGTCATGTCGTGCTATGTCCATAATATACGCACGGATTTCAGGATCTGAAAAGTCACTGAAAAAGACATCAGGTGACTGGTCGCGTACTAATACGCCCTGTTTCATAAAAAGAATACGGCTAGCGACAGATAATGCAAATGACATATGATGGGTGACGATTATCATCGTATAGCCATCTTTGGCGAGCGCTCGAATCAGATCCAGTACGCTTTTGGTCAGTTCAGGATCCAATGCAGAAGTGATTTCATCGAGCAACAAGACGTCTGGCTGTCTCATAATCGAACGCAACAGTGCCACTCGCTGTTTCTGACCACCTGACAATTGATGAGGATAAGACTCTGCGCAATCCAACAATTCAAATCGCTCCAACAAGAGATACGCTTTATCTACTTGTTCAGATCTTGTTCCTGTTTGTTTTAGTAATGGTGCTAGAATTATATTTTCAACCACATTGAGGTGTGGCCAGAGTGTGTATTCCTGCGACACATAGCCCAAAGTTGCACCCGATGCCCCACAGCTGCCACTGTCGAATGTTTCTAAACCAGCGATACTTCGTAGTAGTGTCGATTTCCCGCTACCGCTAGCGCCCAATATGCACACTATCTCACCGCGCTGCATATCCAGAGACACATTTTGTAATCCCCATTTCTCTGTTCCATTATTATGAAATTTCTTTGTAATGTTCGTTAATTTAATCATAGCGTATAAAATATTGTTTTTCCCATCGACTCACAAACATATATATTGGTGTCAGAATCACCGCAAAACATACAACGAGCAGTGAATACAGCACAACTGGTCTGTAAACCATAGCGTTGATACTTTGTATCACGCGAAATACTTCAGGGACAGAAATCAAACTAGCCAATAATGTGTATTCCAACATTGACGCTTGTCGAGTAATGATATTAGGCACCACTCGACGTACCAGTATGGGTAATTCGATCGAACGAACAATTTGCATCGAATTCAAACCCAGCATTTGCCCTGCTTCACGGTACGATTTTGGTAGCAGTAACAGCTCATGCATTACATCATAGGCGACACCAATCATATTAATAATACCGAGCGCTATGCCTGCTGTCCAAAACGGATTAACTACGACACCCAACAGACCCTGCAAAGGATAGTGTAACCAAAACAGTAACACCAACACAGGTACAACCTTGGTCATATAATGTGCTCCTTTGATTATGGATTGTATCTCACTAGAAAATCGAGCAGCTACGACTCCTAAAATTATACCGAACGGAACACCGATGCAGATGATTGTGCCCCATAGAGCAACAGTAACAGAGAATCCGCTCAATAATTGTGGCAATATTTGGATAATCAAATGCATACGTTAAAAAAGTTTTATTATTTATTGACCGTATAATCCCCCGATGCATCGTATTTTGCAAGTATGTTTGCGATAGTACCATCATTGATCATTTCGCGTAATGCAATGTCCCACATGGATTTCATTGATTCCTGCCCACGAGCAAACGCAAAACTGTTGCCTAACACACGCACCGGGTCAACCGGAACACGACGCAAAGTTCCTGGATTTGATTTTTCGAAATCACGAGCAACTGACGGCTCTATGAATACTGCATCTGCTTTTTTGGTCGTAACATTCAACAGAACATCAGAATATGCTGACAACTCTGGCATGGAAACCAATTTTGCATTCGGATAATTTTCCTTTGCTATAAAAATCGACATTTCACCATCGAGCGCACTCAGTGTATATAATGACGAGTTCAGTAATGAAATATCTTTGTCAAAACGGAAATCGCTTGCACGAACATAGGGGAAAATTGTACTGTTCATAGGGGCCAACGAGAATACTGCCTCTCGTGCACGCGCACTATTCGGCCACATCTGTGTACCCACCATATCATAGCGACCAGTTTTTAGCCCTTCGATTGCAGTTCCCCAGCCTGTTTCCTCTACCCAATTTGTTGTTATGTTCAGTTTTTGTGCTGCCGCCTCGATAATGTCGTGAGAGATTCCTGATAGTTCTCCTGTTTTCTCATCCTTTATCAGTAGTGGTGGGTAGATCATATACCCCAAACGGATTTCACCTGAATTGATTACCTTTTCTGCTACATCCGTTTTTGATTTTGTATTGGGTCCTGATAATGATAGAACCAGCGCGATAACAGCTATGATTCCAATAATAATTGTTGTTGTGTTTTTCATATATGTTTAATATACTACAAATTTCTTTGTTGTGTTTATATTATGTTAATAAATAATATTGGTTTTATATCTTTGTAGCTACGATTACTTTTTCTAGCAAGATTTGTTTTACGCATTCCCCTTTGAACCCATTTTCTGTTAGTAGTTGTTCATTCTCATCATCAGTAAAAAGTAAATCAGACTCTTCATCGCGTAACTGGTGTTTTACCCAATCTATGAACAAATCTGGTCTATTGTATTTTTCAATATAGGGCACAAAACAAGCGATGCGATTCGCCAAATGCGATACTCTTTCTGGTGAAGGGTTTTCTATCTTTTCCAAATATACAAATACACCACCTGGTTTCAAAACACGAGAGACTTGTGCAAATATACTTTTTCTCTTTTCTGGTGAAAAGTTGTGGAGCACCCATGCAGTATAGACACCATCGATTGATGCATCTGGTATTGCCAATATGGTTTGCTCTATATCACCATACTGTTTTATAGTTTCACAATCTGGATTTAGATAATTATCTGACTCATCTAGTAATATTTGATCAAAATCATTCAATGTATAATGTGCTTGGGGTAACAGTTTTTGCACAAATTTGCTGGCATATCCCAAACCAGTACCAATTTCCAATAGTTGTAATTTTTCATTGTTGACCCTGTTTTTAAATGAACCAACTAACGAATCTGCAATAGACTGCTGTAGAGCATCGTGACCTGGGTATACATCTTCAGTAAAGAGGTAATAATCGGAAATAAGTGTATCTGAGAAATTGTTGTTTTTTTTCATAAAACGTTAGTATGGTATGTTTATTATATTGTTGATAAAATCTCTATATATCCACATCGATTTAGGATACTTGTCAAGTATAGCATTATGCTGTATATAGTCAATATAAATATAACAATATAAATGTATATAAATAAGGTATTTTATACTATTTTAGATATATCTGTTGACAATTTATCAACAACTATGCTACACTACTGTATATGATTGACATAACATTGCAAAATCTAGGACTGGGAGCCAAAGAAATCACGCTGTACAAATTGATTTTAGAGTACGGCAAAATAGCACCCGCACATCTAGCGCGATTAACAAAAATACAGAGAACTACTATATATAGTGTTGCCAAAGAACTCATACAAAAAGGTTTGATCCTCGAGGACATTAGCGGTAGATCGTGCTACTATTCCCCTATCGAAACGACACGTTTGGATTCCATCATACGCGATGAAGCACGTAAACTGCAGGAAAAATCAACCTTGATTTCAGAATTACAACAATACATAGAATCTTTACCCAAATCAAAATCATTTAACATACCAAAAATAAAAATGATCAATGAAAACGACCTGTCAGACTATCTACATAGTGCGGCGATGGTTTGGAATGAATCCGCACAATCTATCGACAAAACATGGTGGGGATTCCAAGATATATCATTTGTAGGCAAATTCGAGGATTGGATCGACTGGTTCTGGAAAAAATCTCCAAAATCCACACAGGTAAAACTGATCACTAATTCAGCACACATAGAAACGAGGTTGGCAAAAAACGCCTATGCAGATCGCAGGCAACTAAAATTTACAGAAAACAACCACATCACCGCCACACAGTGGGTAATTGGAAACTATGTAATTATGTTGGTGACTGCACAGCGCCCCTATTATCTGATCGAAATCAACGATTCAGTTCTGGCGCACAATATGCGCGAAACGTTCAAACTGTTGTGGGAGAAATTAGAGTAGAAAATCCAAAAAGTTTTCACTATGGATTATGTGATACGAGGCATCGGGATATAATGCTGTAAACTGACTGGGCTTTTTTTTCTTGGTTGCCATCTTTGCTGAGTAACAAAATTCATAACCAGCAACAGAATGTGAATCAGAAATAATTAAATCAACTTCTTGATGTTGGTCTGTTGTTCGCCAGAAATTAAATTTTGATTGATTTTCTATTTCCAATGAGTTTTTATACTGTATATACATTTGAGAGATCATAAATTGCTCCCATAACTTTCCGAAATCGCCACGAGTTGATATATGGTTCAAATTACCCAGTATGGCATTACGGATTCCGTTATCATAAAAAAATACTTTTTTCTTTTTGGTCAACTCTGATCGCAAATTTGTAGAATATGGTAACAGTGGATATATAACAAACGACTGTTCCAGTAATGTAATGTATGACTCCAATGTCTCTCTACGAATATCCAATCTATTTGTCATATCAACGATTGACAATTCACTGCCAATATCATTGGCCAATAATGTAATAATTTTTTTTAACAATTCTGGTTTTCTGATATTGTTATATTCCAATATGTCTTTGTATAGATAGTTGTCTGCTACATTTATCAAATCTGGTCCAGGTAGTGGACCAAAAACAGATCTAGGGTAACTACCATACACTAACAGTGTATCAATAATTGACTGCAACTCTAAACGGTTATAGTGTTGTGATAATTCTGCAATACTAAAAGGATACAGTGTGTATTCAATCACGCGACCTGTCAGAGGCTCTTTGATTTTATTTGATAAATCAAACGATGATGATCCCGTTGCGATTATTTGCAATTCTGGATAATTATCAATAAGTAATTTTAGTTTAATCCCAATATCTACTATACGCTGTGCCTCGTCTATAATCAACAATTCTGTATCAATACCTGTATTTTTTCGTAATTCTAGCGAATTATATGCTGACAATGCAGATTGACCTACAGATTCATCACAATTGATATATACAGACTTTTTATTTGATTCAGACTGAATTTGTCGCACGAGCGTTGTTTTTCCTACGCGCCGTGCACCATAAATTACTATACCATAGCCCTTATAAAGGTTATCAGTTATTGCTTTCTTGATCGTTCTTTCGATCGAAATAGTTGAAATCATATATATTTATACTATCATAATAGTCTAAATAAGTCAATCTGAGCTATCATAGTAGTTCAAATAGGAACAATATCCCTTTTCAAGGGTTACAGTCTTGAACCTGATCGAAATCAACGATTTATTTCTGGTGCACAATATGCGCGAAACGTTCAAACTATTGTGGGAGAAATTAGAATAAAAAATTGTAGATAGATGATCATTACTGCACTACAATCGGAATCAGCACAAATCGTGGTTCACGCCCTGATTCGCCACCCGATGGGTCGTCCTGAGCGATACGGATATATGCCAAACCTGGCGTAGCGTTTGTAAAATCTACTGTTGCAGAAAACGAAACGGCGCCGGCAGTCATCCATTCGGTAGTAGCTGTTGCATACCCTGGGCCTACGGTGGTTTTTTGTCCCGACGCGTCCAGTATATCAAATGGCATGGAACCTTCGAAAAAATACGCTCCCGATATCTTCCCCGTGATTGCAACCCTGTCCGATACTGTTTGACCGGGCGCAATCGAAAACTCGATCAGATCTGACACACCGGTACCCGAAATCGCGCTCGTGCTCGGCATTGATATATCTATTTCAGTAATCACAGGTTTGGCGCTGGGACTAGTCTGTACTGACTCGACAATATCGTTCCTGCTAAAATCTATATACCTTCCCTGCGCTATCAAATATAAACAGGCGCTCGTGATAATGATTAAAACGCAAAGTAATATAGTATTGTATTTGGAATAGTAAAATGTATGATTCATATATACACAGTATAGCAACATTACTGTATTTTGTCTCGCGACCAAGAGCGATAGCCCTGTATGTTGAACACCATAGAAACAGCTATAGACACAAAAACTATATAGCTCCCTGTGTTCCACAAATCTACCAGCATGATCATTTGTCCGACAGTGAGAACCACCCAGCAGTACTTGTTTTTGTTTTTCATCATTATGATAAATACCGAAAACAAAACCACGGCTATATATTCTAGCGAAAATCCTATAATGGTATACATATACGTAGCTACTATTATAGCTACCGCGTGTATCATATGTTCTATGATTTTAGTATTTCGGTCTCCCCATTTGTAATATGCAACCAGACCAATAGCAGCAGCATTGAGTTCAAATACACCATAAATAGGCAGACCCTGGATAAACATTGCCCCCGACATTGCGAGTGCGTCGAGAATCATAATCCACCAATATTTGGGATGTTTGGATCCATAGGTAAATTTGTATTTCCAATAGAGATTCAAAACTGATGAGATTGCCTGTAAAATAATACTAATGATGTGCATAGTCGCATACTAGCACACAATCGCAAATTCCAATATGTATCTGCCTGGGCAGGTCTGGTTTCGTTATTTCACCGATTCTAGTTTCCCGTTTTTGATTTGTTTCAAGATAAACACGTCAGTTCCCTGTGCATCGCCATTGTTGTCAAATGTTATATTCCCTGCAATACCAGTATAGCTTGGCATTGTGTATAGATAGCTTTGTATGGATTCTGCATTATTTCCAACCGATTGAATTGCATTCAAAATTATACTTGCAGTGTCATAGCTAAATGTTGCTGCCCATGCGTATTCAGGCTCTGAACCATATCTTTGAATGTATTCCTGCATAAACGGACCACCAATTGATGCGTTTGCAACTGAACCAACGTCCAGCACATAAGTGCCGTTTACTGCATCACCACTAGCTACAAAATCACTACCTGACAAGAAATAGGTATAGAATTGTGCAGTACTACCACGTTCACGTAGTGCCTTTGCGATTTTAGCAGCACTGGCTCCTGTTTGTGTATTGATATAGACTGAATCAACATTTCTGGATTTTATTTTTGTAGCAATTGTTGCAAAATCATTGGTATCGCTCATAAATGATTCGTCATAATCTATGTTCATACCTTGCACTTTTGCATAGTCCACGAATGCTGGTTTCATAGCTTGTGCAAAATCTGTTTGTTCTGAAACAATTGCAACATGGCTAGCACCCATTGTTTTCATAGTAATTGCCAGTGACTGCGCTGAAAGCACATCAGAAAATGCAACGCGAAATACATAATCACCTGATTGACTGATTGCAGGCGCAGTTGATCCAGGTGAAATCAATACCACATGTGCTGCCTCTGCAATCGGTGCCATAGCCAACGTTTCTCCTGAGCAAATGCCACCTATGATAACTGAAACACGATCTACAGAAATCAGTTTCTGTGCGGCCGCTGCTGCTGTTTTCCCATCGCATTTACCGTCTTCGTAGATAAATTTTACTGGTCGTCCATTGATTCCGTTTTGTACCGCCAGTTTTTCTGACATCAATTGCAATGATTTTTGTACAGGTTCACCATACGCAGCTGCATCGCCAGAAAATGGAGCAACAACACCGATGTTAATTGGGCCTGTTTCTATTTCTGGCTTGTTCGCTTTTTCATTTTTAACGATTGCGACAGTTACGACAATAATTGCTAATAAAATAATAATTGTTATATTTCTGTTTGTATTCATAGATTTATGATATATAAGATAAATTTTAATAATGATTTGACTGCATAGATAATTGTAGGTACCTACAAGCAACCAAGTTTCTGTGCAAATTAGCACTAGGAACATTATATATCAGTGTTGTCAATGCTGCACATATCTGGGCAAAATTATTTCAGTTTACATGCAAAAATGCCAATAATTATGTGGTATTAGAGTGTCGATAACTACTTTACAACACTTTACAATTAATATATACTATATGTATATGAACCGTGAATTATTGGAACAATTGGGACTACGCAGCAAACAAATCGATATTTATATTGCCATTATAGAACAAGGCAAATCTAGCCCAGGAATACTGTCAAAATTAACTGGTATTTCGCGACCAACAGTATATGCAATACTGGGTGAATTAGTGACGTTAGGATTAATAGAAGAAGGCATTGGTAATACCAGTAATTATTTCTTACCAACGTCACCGAAATCATTGCTAACACTGCTAGATAAACAAGAATTGGAAATTGCATCACGTCGAAAAGGAATTTCCGAATTGATTGGGCAATTGCAAACAATACGCAAAGGTAGTGGATATGAAGTCCCTTCCTTGCGTTTTATCGATGAACAACATTTTTCAGATTTTATGTATAAACAACTACCGATATGGATAGACAGCGCACAGTCAATTGGCGAATTAGCGTGGTGGGGTATTCAGGATCACACACTAGTAGAGCAATATCCCGACTGGTTTGATTGGCATTGGAAAACTGTTCCCCGGGATCTGGATTCATATTTTTTTACCAACAAAATCGAGAGTGAAATTAAAATGGGAAATAAATTAAACAACAAACGTCGTGTAGTAAAATATTGGGACAATCAATTCCCTATCAGCACAACACAGGCAGTGTTGGGTGATTATATCCTGATCACACAAACTGTTCATCGGCCCCACTATGCAATCGAAATTCACGACAAATTGATGGCACACAACATGCGCCAAGTGTTTCGTAAACTATGGCAATCAAACTAGTATAGTCAAAATATGTATCTAATTAGGTCTGGTTTTGTTATTTCACCAACTCTAGTTTCACGTTTTTGATTTGTTTCAATAAAAGCCCTAGTATAATCTAGAGCTTTTAGTGTATAGAGATATCAGATTTATAAATTAGAAATACTCTTTTTTATACCTGTTTTTATATCGACAGTACTCCACTCCAAACTCGGCGTTGCATTCTTTATTGATTCCACTGTTAGAGGTATTTGCTTTACATCTTTTGTAGTATTTATTATCTTTTTTTGTTGTGCCTTACAGTTTAACAATTGATTTGCTTTTTTTCTTGACATTTCCCCCCAAAACCCAGTTGGCTTTAAAGCAATAGAATTAAAAATCAATATCTCTGATGAATAACGAGCCTGAAAGAGGGTAACTGCGCCATAAGTTACATCACCAAAATAGCCTGTTATATCTACTGGAAAACCTTGTTTTGTTAAAAATCTTTGTAGTTTTTTTACTTGGTTCCCCCTCGAACCTTTTTTGAGATTTTTAGTAAAAGGCAAACACAAGATATCATCTTTGACAGTTGAATTTTCATATAAAATTGGATTATTTTTTGCTTGATATTTTATTTTAGTATATGTTGTAATATCTAAATTTCCTGTTATAGGAAGTTTATTATCTTTTTGGAATCTTTTTATTACTCGCTGAAAATTTTCATCAATAACCCCTATCTGATTAACACTATACCCTATTTGATTCAAAAGCTTTTGTGCAATCAAAATATTTATCGGATTACCACCTCCTCCTCCAGAATTACCAGTTGATGCTTGGAATGTAGTATCAATGATTGCAATATTTCCAACCGCAGGTGAAGTCGCCAGTGAATACTGACCATCAGTACTCGTTAGATACCCGCTCACTGTCATCAAATCTGTCGTAGCAGAATACCCCAGTGGGACACCACTAGCATCAACTCCTGACTGATCAATAACAACTCCAGAAACTATGTTGGCGCTCACCCCTTGCATTGAATATCCGTCTACTGTAGGGGTTTGTTCTATGAGATTTTCTGCATCAGCGCTAACGAAAAAGCTGGAATAGAGAAATATTACCAAAAAAGTTTTTATATATTTTTTTTGAAAAAGATTAATACAGTTCATATTACTCTAAATTAGTATCACCCGTATTGGTCTGTTCCATTGGTGCAGAGTTTGTTTGTTCTAGATCTATTTGTAGCTGTTCTGTGGGTATTGTCGGAGCAGGCGCTGTATCTGTAGATTCTGGTGTTGACTCTACAGCAGGATCTGAAATTATCTCAGGAGCGCTAACTCCGGTATTGTCTGTTTCAACAACAACAGGTGCAACAGAAATACTACCTACACCCCTCCCTTGGATCAGAGATTTTACATCGTCTTTTTTCAGACAGATTACTTCTCCATCATCACCCTCGATACACAGTTCTTTTACGGTTGCTTTTGGTGTGACCAATTCCTTTACATGTAATACCGCGTCAGTCACGATATCTGTTGCATAGTACCAATATTTTCGCATATCATTTGCCAATTGACCGATTTTATCTGAAAGTAGAATTTGATTTTCTGTTTCTGGTGTCAGTAGGGCTAGGTCGATAGTTTCTATTTCTACCTGTGGCTGGCTAACTTCTATCTGCGACAGACCACTATCTTCTGGATCATCAGACCATACTCGAACATAATCAATATCTACGTTACGTGTGGTGGTACCGCTAATACCATTGATTACATGAAAACCGAGAGCTGTTCCAGATGCTGGAACATTGGTGGTATGAGAGCTCGCCAAAACTCCATCAATATAGAAATTGATTGTACCTGTCGTGTCATTCATTTCAATACGGAAAGTGCGGTAGGCTGCTGTCCCGATTGCTGTTGCATTTACCGTTTCTGCTACTCCTCCTCTGGTTACTGTTTCCCATGTTGTTCCCGCTGCTGTTTTGCGGAAAAATGCCTCGTTCAATGCGTAATTAGTGTCAGCTGCCAGAGAAGCATTAATTGCTGCACTCGAAAATCCAATAACGATACGATTATCTGTATTGCTCGTACCTAATACGCGTGCTTCAAATACAGGGTTAAATGATCTTTGTGTCGCTGTTGCTCCACCACTACCAATCGCCCCCGAAGTATTTGCTGTTGTTGCCGTGGACAGACGCAATGTCCCTGATGCGGTACCGAGCAATTGTGAGGTTGTAGCAGTTGCGCCTGTGTGTTCATCAAAAAACATATTCCCGACTACCCCATCTGCTGCAAGTGCGGTTTTGAATGACATAAAATCCTCCCAAACCATATTCCACGAACTATTAATCCTACCAAAGACATAGAGTTGATCACGTGCTAGTGCATCTGGTTTTGATGCGGACAATCCTCCTTGTCCTATTATTACTCGCTCATCATCCAGGGGGTCTGTTAATTCATTTTTGACACGTAACAAGCTACGACTAGAAGGCCCAACTATACTCAGAGCTGATCCACTGGTAATAGATGGTGTCGTGATCGTAAGCGCACTTTGCGTAGTAACCCCTGAATTCAGACTTAGAGTCGATGCCGGTATTATGTTCCCGATTGTTATATTCTGTACTGCATTTCCTACTCCGATATTTATTAACCTAGATACTGCATTCGCACCAATATCTATATTACCCGTTCCAGCATTCAGTATGAGTGAACTCGCACCTGTACCATTACCGATGATAATATTTTTTTCAGCAGCATCAGAACCAATAGCAATTTCACCTGTACCCGACTGCAGTATTATTGGAGTATTATTTGTAATTGAACCAAGCGTAATGTTTCCATTTGATGTAGTATCGAAAATAGTAGATCCAAGTGCGGACAATTTGAATGGTTTTGCAGTTGATGCTGCCAGTGTTCCGATCGATGCTAGGTAGCCTGTACCTGTGGTTGCTGCTGATGTTTCTGAAATATCAAATCCATTGGTAGCACCAGTCAATAGCCAGTTCCAGGATTGGTTGTTGTTACC
>JANPGR010000086.1:0-3122 GCA_031424015.1 Candidatus Nomurabacteria bacterium | reverse complement strand
ATTACTAGAAGATAGAGAGAAATACAACCCTAAACTTCTTGTCGAGAAGCTGAGGAAGATGAAATATGATATACTAACAGAGAATCGTAGGAGATCATTAGAGGGTAGGTTTGGGTAACCTTTTCTAATGAGCTATTAAGTTTAAGTAGATTCTATTTATTCCCGCACAACGCTTGATATGAAAAATTGCTCTTGAAAATGCACAGCGTCCATTATCTCCTGATCGGACATCTCTGTACCCACAGGAACAACGACGAGTTTATCGTCATCATCATTTTCTCTGTGTATGATCGCAATGCAAACACCCTGTGCATCCATCAAGGGTTCTGTCACACCCAAATAATATACATCTAATTCTTCTCCATCAGCAGCAAAAACACCTGGGATGTATCCATAGTTTACCTTGTATTCGAATCCATGTTTTGGATGTTTTGATCCCAATGGTCGATCGAACACAACTGAAACAGTTTTTCCTAAAAATTGCCGAGCTATTTGCAGTGTTGTTTTCGGTGTTTGTTCTTGCTCCATAGTAGTATGAAATATGCGGAGGATGCGAGATTCGAACTCGCGGAACATTGCTGTTCGGAAGTTTAGTAAACTCCTGGTTTCAGCCACTCACCCAACCCTCCAATGTTTCGATTATACACTATTTTTTTGAAAAGTCGAAATTTGTTTGGGGCGAAATTCATCGTGATAACGATAAAATTGATGCCGAGTTTTGCAGACTTGGAAGAATGGTTTGGATATTTGTGGGGTGGATTAACAAGGGACTTCCCGCTAAAATACAAATCGCGAAAAAATGAAAAATTTTCTCAAGCTATTACTCTCATCTCTAGATTAGAAGAGTAGGTTATTTGCCCAAGGATTATGAATAAGAAAGCAAGAGAATGGTTCTTTTCTCGTTTGTCCATAGAGGTTTTGACACAAGACACAGATCTCTGCGAACCGAGCAGATATAATTCGCATCAGAAGCAAGGAGATTTATCAGGATTTTACCATCTATTGATAGGTGTTTTTTTGATTGCTCTATAAAACCAACAAGAGATTTTCTACGAGCAGACCTATTGATAAAAAAGAATAGAGAGCTGATATTCTCTACAATATCTGCGGGTAGATGTGTTTGTACAAAAGTCTTGACTCTGCGGCTGTATTCTGTTTCGTTAGATTCTTTTGGAGGATTATAGAGAATAATGTCAAAGATCCGATTAGAAAGCGCCTTGTACAAATCTGATTGAACAAAAGTTATTAAATCAAGATCAAAAAGAGATGCATTTTTTTCTGCACACATGAGAGCTTTTTTTGATATTTCGGTTGCTGTCACTTGTCTACCATTTTGTGCGAGTCGAATAGCGACGTAGCCGCTTCCCGTACCAATATCTAACACGCTACCTGGATACAACAAAGCCAAATCCGCGAGCATTATACTGCATTGGTCTGGATAAAATACGCCATTAGGTATCACAAGACGTTCGAGAATGGGATCAATTATCTTTGTTTTCACTCCACAAGTGTACCATACTTATTTCTGTTGGTTGAGCCTATAGACATATCAGAATCTCTCTCAAGAGCTAGTCATTCATTAATATAC
Source organism: Candidatus Nomurabacteria bacterium (assembly GCA_031424015.1). Taxonomy (GTDB): domain Bacteria; phylum Patescibacteriota; class Minisyncoccia; order Phycocordibacterales; family UBA1006; genus JANPGR01. The sequence continues at coordinate 1,534 of JANPGR010000086.1, read as the reverse complement.
GACATTTCGCGTTCGATATAATATTCCCACAACTCTAAAATCTCTAGCTATCATCATACGCCTATTCCAAAATATCCAGCATTTCGAGCAAATCATCAATCACCCACCTGGCTCTATCGCGCACGGACTGTTTTGAACTCGAAAATGTAATACCATTTCCCGTAGCGTCAAACAGGGGCACATCGGTCATACTGTCGCCAATATGAACACATTGTTGCAGTGTTATATTTTCAATAGTGCATATTTCCTGCAACAGGTTTGGTTTACCATCGCGAGTTTCATCTCCATTATCAACAAAAGAATCAAATACTCCGTCTTTAAATGTAGCTATGTTAGTAGATCTAGCATAGTGTATACCCAGTTTCGAGGCAACATCATCAGCTACAATATCAGGTGCACCAGAAATAATTGCCATGGTTTTATATCCACGAGCATGCAAACTTTCTATAACCTCATGAATATGAGGGCGGAAATCATATCGCATATGAGACAAAATATATTCTCGAGTGAGTTTTTCTGGGTGTGCTTTCCATAAATTTGAAAGCGTATCAAGCCATTCCTGATAAGTTATCTTGCCCGCGATAAAATCATCATACAATCCCCAATCAATTTCTGGGTCTATTCCAAATGCAGTATTTAATTCGACCCAAGAATTGTTGGTGATAATAGTTCCGTCCAAATCAAAACTGACGAGTTTTATATCTTGCATATACTGAGAGTATACCATAATCTATGATTCAGACATCCTGACCTTTCCATAAATTTAATATTTTCATTCCCCCTTATCAACACCTCTCCCAGATTCTAGTAGCTTCTCCTCGTTGTCGCACTATTTTGTATTTTCTATGTGATTTCTTTAGACACTGTACTAATACTATTCGTGCCAATGGCGGAACAAATCCATATAACCCTATTACTACTTTTGATGTATTGGATACTACATTCACACGAGAGATAGTATCATAAACAAAAGCATAACAACGATATCCAAAAAATGAATAATTATAAGGAACAGGCGATATCCCCGCTTTGAATTGATCTATTATTTTTTGCATCTGTTCATATTCTGTTTCTGTTACAGAGATATTATAGCTGGTTATCTCATCATTTTTTGTACGATTTCGCCAGTGACCAACAGTTTCACATATCACAAACGAGTTGCTAGGGCGTGATGAATAAAATATTGATATGGGCATATTTTTGTTATCAAAATGACAAATGGTATCGCCACATTCTATCACTACGTGACCACCCAACAACCCTCCTGTCCTAGGTCTGGGATCTGTTTCCCACCATTTGCGCCATAACGAACCATGAATACAGTGAATTGTTATCATAATGGATATATATTATGATTAGTATTATATCAGTATTTTGTGAGAAATACTAAAAAGCCTAATAGCTCATAATAAAGGTTACCGAAGATCTATCGTATAGCTCACAAATCGGTTACCCTACGATCATATGAATATGATCACAAAGAAAACACTATTTGGTATAGAATTAAAGCATTATGTAGGTGTTTCTCGCGAAA
>JANPGR010000085.1:0-1782 GCA_031424015.1 Candidatus Nomurabacteria bacterium | reverse complement strand
GTGGTCTTTATCTGTTCCTATTTCTAAAAAGTGTATCTCATGTCGTTTCGCTATTTCAATACATGTTGATTTTATAGTTTGATCAACCTGTGGTGAAATTACAACACGACGATATTTTATTGGGCATACTATGTGGTACAGTAGACAGTTTACATTGTGGTGCTTGTGGATGCATGTACTCATTCTAGTATTTTAGCACAAGCCGCTGCCAAGCAGACGGGGTATATACCCAGGTCGAATAAAAATATACTCCTCGTACCTCGTCGTTATTTTTCGGGTCTGGAATGACGACGGCCAATGCAGAGCAGTGAGAGATAGAATCATTTCCTCGCTTTTGAACCCGTTTTCTGCTAGACTGTCAATACTATGACTATCACCTCTGCGACATTCGTACGCGGGATCACAGGGCCTGATCCCCTCCTCCTCTCTGACACGCCACAAATAGCGATGATCGGCCGATCCAACGTGGGCAAATCCAGCGTGATCAATACCCTAGTACAGAAAAAGGGCTTGGCCGTCACCAGTAGCACTCCAGGGCGCACCCGCGAGATCAACATCTACAATATCAATAATGCATTCTTTCTGATGGATTTGCCTGGATACGGATTCGCCCGCGGATCCCACAGCGAACGCGAAGCCCTACAGAGATTGATCTATTGGTACCTCATCCAATCAGAATATCATCAAAAATACGTAGTTCTCATCATCGATGCCAATGTCGGGCCCACAGCCAACGATATCGAAACCTTGCGCACGCTGGAGGTCGCGGGCAAGAATATCCTGATAGTCGCCAACAAAATCGACAAAATCCGCCCCAGTGATTATCACAAACAAATGCAAAAGGTCACTAATCTGATGGGTGGTCACACAGTGCTACCTTATTCAGCAGAAAAGAAAATCGGCACAGACGAACTACGAGAAATCTTGTTTGGGAATGTGAAAGTGGCAGAATAAAAAGAAAGACATAAATACAGGCCTAATCCTTGTCATTCCGGACCCGAAAAATAGTGAGTGCCATAAAGCACGAACATATTTTCTCGGAATTGATCCGGAATCCAGGAGTGCTCAAACCAACACAAGACACAAATCAAATACCGAGGCAAGGTACACAGGAAATACAAAAACCGGTTTTGCTCTGCAAAACCGGTTTTTGATATATCTTTTACAAGATAGGAGAAATTATTCTGTAACTGCTTTCTTTTTTGCAGGAGATTTCTTTGCAACTGGTGCTGTGCCCAATGTCGCGGTAACAGCGGTAAATGGCTGGCGGTGACCGTAGGTCTTGTGGCGGTTAGACTTTGATTTAAAGTGAATAACGCGGAGTTTCTTTCCCTGAGCTTGGGCTTCGACTGTTGCGGTTACTGATGCACCCGCGATGTATGGTGTACCGACAGTTACCGTACCTGCATCGTCCACAGTGAGGAGGACTTTGTCGAATACGACAGTCTCGCCTACTGCTTGTTCCAGCTTTTCGATGCGGAGATTAGTAGTCTCAGAAACGACGTACTGCTTGCCTCCTGTTTCAATAACAGTAAAAGCACCCGATGTAGGGATGATAACGTTCTGTGTGAGTGCGACCTGGGTTGCTTTGATTGGATCCATATAGAGCACACTCTACCAGATTTTTCCCAAAAAGCAAGTTATCCTAATAGCTCATAATAAAGGTTACCGAAGATCTATCGTATAGCTCACAAATCGGTTACCCTACGATCATATGAATATGATCACAAAGAAAACACTATTTGGTATAGAATTAAAGCATTATGTAGGTGTTTCTCGCGA
>JANPGR010000084.1:0-2185 GCA_031424015.1 Candidatus Nomurabacteria bacterium | reverse complement strand
TTGGCAAGTATCCAGGTAACCCAGAGACATCAGCAGAACTGGGCAAGAAAAACCGTATGAGTAGAAACGCAAGGAGAAGGAATCCAAGTATGAGAGAGATGATGGTGAGGATGCGGCGGGGCATAGAAGTAGTATTAGTATACTAGAATAGGTGTTCAGTGTGTTAGTGGATAAAAAGAATAACTTGAATGACTACAAAAAACAAAACAACCTTTCTGGTTATTTTGTTTTTGTTCCATACACCTCGATGGTTCTGCCTGGAATGCATTCATTATACTATTATCAGCACATTATTGAGCTGAATTTTTCAGCCAATCAATCATCTTTTGATAAGTTACAGGATCAGCAAATCCATCCGGAGTATCTCCTGTCGCACCTTGGAAAGCTTTTACACGTGACTGTGTAATCGGGCCATAGAGGTTTACTATCGGATCTTTTTTTCCTTCATATATATTCAAAAATTCCTGAATTGTACCTACTCTTGTCCCCTTGCTTGCTGATTTCATAACGATGTTATCTTGAATCAAACCTTTCAATTTTCCTGCTAAATAGGTGTATTTTGCTGGTATTTTCTTTTCTGGAACGGTTGTGGATGTTGATGCTTCTGTTTGACTCGCTGGTTGTGTAATATTTTCTGGTATAGACACAGGAACCGGGTTGGTTTCTTGGTTTACTACACTCATGTCTGTATTAGAATCTGTAATGACTGCAGGCTGCGCTGACTGTTGATGACCATCAAAAGAAATATCAATTGATGTATAACTCCAATACCCTAGCCCAGCAAAAGCCAGTATCAGAACAGATAATAAAACGTGAAAATAGGATGTTTTCATAGTACCTACAGTATATCATAGTTATATTCTCTATCCAGACCTAGGCTCCTCCTCTATCTGTGTACAACGTTTTCATAAAACATCTTAGAACCTGTCTCCAATCTCATCGTCAAAATAATTTACATTGACTTCCCTACAGTAAAACCCTTTATTCTAGACAAATAGAGAGTTTTATATCAAAACTTTTGATATAAAATTTTATTGCACTGGACTGATTTCTGTTTGTGGCAGAATCTCTGTAGGAGTAATTTCATTTGGATCAATATTTTGCATCTCTTGGGGGCCGTCAGTGTATAGTAAATCAAGACTTCGTTGTTGTTCTGAGCGTGCCAATGTTGCTAAATTCATACTACTCATAACGATTTGCAGAATTACACCGAGAAGAATCATCCCTACAACGAACCCTTTAGAAACGGGTTTGGATTCGAGAGCGTCTCGCATTTTCCCTATATGATGATAGAGTACAGGGCTCATACAACTCAGAGTCCCCAGAGAAAAGACAACTATGACAAAGAGGAGCACCCCGAGTATCACAGAAACAACAACAGGCAACACTGTAATTGAAAACACATACCCCATTACAAGTATACCAAGAGCAATACAAACTGGTAAGCTAATTCCGAGTGTTCTCCAAAATATTCCAGCCTTTAAACCATTAGTGAGCGTGCGAGATTTCCCGAGTGAAGTTCTGAAACCTGGCTTTTTTGAATCCAAAATATATATAGGCATAGTGAACATAAACATTATTGAATAGATTACTCCAGGAATAATCAGTAGGAATGTTGCGCCTTTTACGATAAGTTGCATTCCTAATTTTGACCAGAAGAATCCTACAATGTTGTCTTGCTTAGATTTTTTCCAGTAATACAATAATGGGCGTGATTGATCATTACCATAAAGCAAGTGGATTATAGTAATTTGGACTCGAATGGACAAGTAGATAAGACCCAGCAAGCCAATGAGAATCAGAATAAGACTAGCAATAAACAGGGGCATATTACCCAGCGAGTTGGCAACCATAATAAGTCCGAACATTGCCGTTACACTACCTATAAACACTCCCAAGGTCAGAGCTATGAGAGCTACAAATTTAGCAAATGATTTTTTAAACAAATCAAGAGACTCTTTGAATAGGTTAGCAATACTAGGTAGTGGTGTTGTGTTTTCCATATGTCATTTATTATATCATCTGCACTATTATTTAGTCAATATATCCTAATAGCTCATAATAAAGGTTACCGAAGATCTATCGTATAGCTCACAAATCGGTTACCCTACGATCATATGAATATGATCACAAAGAAAACACTATTTGGTATAGAATTAAAGCATTATGTAGGTGTTTCTCGCGA
>JANPGR010000083.1:0-6326 GCA_031424015.1 Candidatus Nomurabacteria bacterium | reverse complement strand
TCGCGAGAAACACCTACATAATGCTTTAATTCTATACCAAATAGTGTTTTCTTTGTGATCATATTCATATGATCGTAGGGTAACCGATTTGTGAGCTATACGATAGATCTTCGGTAACCTTTATTATGAGCTATTAGGTATACTCGCAATATAATCGTAGAAAAGATATAATAGTAAAGATTTTTGAAAAACAGATAACCTTATGAACATCCTCTACTTTAATGCTTACAACGGCAAGGGTGATCCTGAATCATATTTTAATCTTCTGACAGAATCTGTGCAGAATTGCGAAGTTTTGTGTTTGCAGGAAATAGATAGTGTGGTCCATATAGAGCACAATGTGTTTGGCAACATGCTGAATCATCGACAAAAAACGGTGCAACTGTTGGAAAAGACACACTATCTCTATTTCGCTGCACGACAAAATACTTGGAACCTGCCCGATAAGGATAGTAAAGATAGCGAATGGGGGCTCATGATAGCGGTAAGGAGGGAAATACCTATAACTGAATATCGAGAAAAATACATACTGTATCATCGCAATGCGGGTATTAAAGTCGATTTGACAGATTTGCCGGTTTTGGTGCAGGCGGTCAAAGTACACTATCGTGATGAATATATTTGGGTGGTTAATTTCCATGGCTACTATGCGGGTGGGTTTGTCGGCGGAGTTACCGCAGGGAAATCAGATACACCAGAGCGAATTGATCAGGCATGGAAACTCGTCCAATTCATAGTGGAACTACAGGAAGAGTGCCCCGTGGTTATTGGAGGCGATTTCAATGTGAATCCTGATACATTGCTGATACAAAAATTAACTGAAATTGGAATGCAGAATTTGATCCAGAGATATAACATACCTACCACGAGAACATCGCTGTACAAAGCAGAGAAAAAAGCAAAATGGCCCTTTGCAGATTATGTATTTGTAGACCCTCGCATTACAGTACAGGATTTTATGGTGGATTCCGATTCGCTCGCGTCTGATCATGCGCCAATGAAATTAGAGATATGATAATGGAAAAGAGCATCTCTAAAAGCGTGATTTTTCGGTAAAAATGAGATATACTGTGTAGTATATGTATCTGGTACAAACACATATTGACAAGAGTGATGTTAATGGGGTTGGAGTTTTTACAGATGTCGCAATACTTGTGGAACAGAGGGTTTGGGAATTGAATCGATATGTTGATATTGTACTGCCTGAATCAGAATTTGAAACACTGCCAGAAATAGCAAAATGGGAATATAATCACTCTGCATATCATTCAGAAAAATTAAAAGCATGGGTTCTGTGCTGTGATAATTCAAAATATACTAATCATAGCTTGGAAAGACAGAATATTCGATTCGAATATTCTGCAGATAGTGAAGATTTAGTTGGAATAGCGATTAGAGATATTGCCATAGGCGAAGAGCTATTTGTAAATTACAAAGAATTTGATCAGAGTATGAAAAATAGTGATGAACGTTATTTGAACACGTAACTATATATGAAAAACACTTGTAATTTGCAATACTTCTTATGCTGCAAGAAGCTTACCGTAAAGTATTTTGATATATTGTCGTCAGATTTTATTCGCCCAAAAATAGAGAAAATGAAAAAGCGAACTTAGGGAGTTACCCGTTCGCTTGCTTTTCCGTCGTAATAAGTACAATATAGTATATACATAACAAGAGTCAACCATATGAAAACCACACACAACACATTACAGTCGATGATACAGGGAACATTGCCAGATCCACAGAAATTGGCAGCGTTGATCGATGCACACAGTTTCGAAGTAGAGGAGAGTCTGGATCTACCAAATGGTGACACACAGTACGATATTGCGGTATTGCCGGATCGTGCCAGTGATTGTTTGTGCAGTTATGGTATCGCGCGCGAGGTGGCGGCATTGTGTGACCTGGAATTATTGCCAGTACCGAGGAGTGAAATCGCGGTAGATGAACAGATTGAAATAGTGCCGGTTGTGATAGAACCAGGTGCTGCACGGCGCTATATGGCTCGCAGGGTGCAGTTGTCACAGTCTGTTGGTCAGGACGCGCAATTGTCACACATAGTTGAATCCTACGGACAGCGATCGATCAATGCAGTCGTGGACGCATCCAATGTCGTAATGTTCCACTGGGGTCAGCCGACACATGCATTTGATGCGGACAAAATCGTAGGTGGAATCACGGTGCGAAAATGCGGTATCCAAACTGATTTTCTGGCGCTCGACGGTAATACGTATACTTTACTGCCTGACGATATTGTAATCGCGGATGACGAAAAGATACTGGCAATCGCAGGAGTAAAAGGCGGACTCAGCTGTGCAGTTACATCTGAAACGAAAAATCTGGTACTCGAAGTGGCCAATTTCTATCCGGCATTAGTGCGCAAAACTGCCCGCAGATTGAACCTGATTACCGATGCTGCAAAACGATATGAAAATAATTTCTCTGATGTGGATGCAGATGTATGGATGGAATATTTTACGGGGCTTCTCGTCAGTCATATCGGTGTACGCGCAGGTTCTGTTACTGATATATGGCAGGATACAACTGCACAAACACTCCAAACACTAATTCTTTCAAATACTCTGATCGAGAAAATTATGGGGAAATCATTCTCTGACACAGAAGTCCAAAAGATATTGTCTGATCGTGGGTTTTCTGCTGTTCATAATAATGATGACTGGTCCGTTACTATTTCACATTTCCGGCGTGATATTGATTGTGCCGAGGCGATAGTAGACGAAATCGCGCGACACTATGGATATCAGATGGGTTCGAGCGATTGGAGTGTGACAATAGGTGGAGAGCGCAAAAAGGTAACCCTGTACAAACTGTCACGCTATTGCGCATTATCGCTAATCGAACGTGGATATCAGGAATCTATTACCTATTCATTTACAGAGACGGGCGACGTGTATGTAGCTGGTTCTGTCGCAGAGGATAAATCAGCGCTACGAAATACGCTCGCAGGTTTGTTCGAATCGTCCTTGCAGAAAAATTATCACAATCGTGATGTGCTGGGCGTGACCAGTATTCGTCAATTCGAAATTGGTGCGGTGTTTACGAAGGATGTAAACACTGGGCAAAACTTGCCTTTTCAGGATCTGCAGAACTCGGCGTACGCCTCAGACAGGCTTCGATTCTTGCAAGGTCAGGTTTTGCCCGAGGTTCATAAAAATGCAATGCTTACAAGGCAGGGTGAAGACGTCCGCCTGATTGTCGGCATTTTGGCTGCAAAACAAAAAGGGGTCAAAGACGAATTATTCAAAATCGTTTCGGACATGCTGTACGAATGTGGCTTGACCGAAATCGCAATTCGCGAATCTGTGGTAAATCACACCGATGCATATATTGAATTGTCACTTTCCACTATTGTCGACAAGTGTACACGTATCCCAGAGGTAGCTCTGTCAAATGATGGTGAGATAGCTACTGTACAACCTTTCAAATCATGGTCAATGTACCCCAGTATTTCTCGTGATATTTCAGTATGGGTGCCAGAGGCTGTATCGAACAGCGATCTAGAATCGATCTATATACAAAACGGCGGTGAGTATTTCCTGAAAGTCTTTTTGATCGATGAATTCTCGCGTGAGGGACGCACTTCGTATGCACACAGGCTCGTGTTCCAGTCACAGGAGAGGACATTGTCAGATGATGATGTCGCGCCCAGCATCGATGCTATTACTGCGCAGCTAATTGGGGCGGGGTATGAGGTGAGGTAGATATAAATATATGAGCGAAATACTACCACTTGATAATAATGACGATGGAGAAGGCGATTTCGCAATCTATCCCAGGAAGGGATTTTCAAACTTTCATTCTAAAAATGAGATTGAATTAATCTCTGCATTGGAATCTGTGCATAGTAAAATTATTGAGATTCTGACTAGTAAATTACAAGGTCTAGATACAGAAATACATCTGATAGGTAGTTTCGGATTAGATGTCTGTATTTTTAAGTCAGAGCTCGATATTCAAATATCTAGTTCGAGAGAAAATTTCGAACAAGTAAAAGAAGTTTTATCTTCTTTTTGTCAAGAAAAACATAGAGAAAAACTCTGGGGTAGAGACTATGCTCTATTTCATTCAGAATATCAATATCCTAAAAACGACAAACATACTAGGACCTTATCCATAGATGGAGAAACGGTTCCTATCGATTATGTTGTTACTGTAAAAGATACAGAAAAAGATAATCATTATAAACGTACACGACAATTTTTAGAGGGTAATTTAGATATACAAACATTATATAACATGTTAAAGATAATTTATTTAAATAAAACAAAAGAAAAATACTCCTATGCAAAATGGAAACTATGGGATAGATTAGAAAGATTTATTAAGGATGAAAATTTTAGCGGGTTAAGTTTAGAAGATAAAGAGGCCCTAGTAGAGGCTATTGAAGGAGAAAAGTTATGAATTTATTTTTTCGAGATCTAGAATGGAGGCAAGCGCAGTGGGATACATTGCGTGCGTATTTGGTGACACAGTATCCTAATCGCAAATCAGAATTGGATTATACGAATGCTTGGGAATTACTGGTCGCAGTAATTCTGTCTGCACAGTGCACAGACGATCGGGTGAATAGGGTGACGCCCGCGCTATTCGCCCGATTCCCGACGATAGAGTCGATAGCAAATGCAGATATTCGTGATATCGAACAGGTGATTTATAGCACGGGATTTTATCACAACAAGGCAAAACACATCAGAGGAGTGGCCGGCAAAATCCTAACGGATTTTGCCGGGTCGGTCCCATCTACAATGCACGATCTGATTACACTGCCTGGTGTCGCTAGGAAAACGGCGAATGTGGTATTGCAGAATGCTTTTGATGTGTTAGACGGTATTGCTGTGGATACACATATATTGCGGTTTGCAAAACGATTCGGACTCAGTAGTGGAACTAGTGCGGACGCGGTCGAACGTGACCTGATGCAGGTGATCGCACCGGACGAATGGATGATAGCGGGGTATTGGATCAAAGAATACGGCAGAGGTCCTGGCAAGGCAGACGGCAGCGGGTATCGTGCGGATGCGGATCCACTGGTGCAGTATCGGGTGGATGTGAAATAAAAAGGGCTCTTGAATCCTGATGGATAATTACAACAAATTCTATAATTTTTCCGATCCTGCAGAACTCGGCGTACGCCTCAAACAGGCTTCGGATCTATAAAATTATAGAATTTATTGTAATACAAAATTGAAAAATAGGAAAAAGCGTCTTTTTGATTTTTCAAAAGACGCTTTTTTAATTTACATAGTAATTTCTTTTTTTCTCCAGCCAGAGAAAAGAAAAATTAAATATATAAAAAAACTTTGAAAGACAGTGTTTAAAATCATCGCTTCTAATGCTCCTTTATCGAACATTAGAAATAATGATAAGTTGCTTATAAATATGCAAACCAACCAGCTTGTGGTGGTGATATTTTTCTCACCGTGTGAACAAAGAAAAATTCTTAGGAACAGCGTTAGAAGTATGGCGATGGTTTCCAAGAAAGGAAGCCAGACACTTTCTGTCTCTGTAAAAATGTAGTCCTTTTGAGGGTTTCTTTTCCATTTGTATGTTTTTCTATCAAATACATAACTGTATGCAGGAACTGAGTATGCCTCCCTTGTCGTAATCGGGACAATGTACTCGTGCAAAATCCGGATTTTTTGCCCGTAGTGAATTTCATCAGCCTCATTATTTAAAATCATCCTAGCAATTTTACCGGGGTTTATACTGTCCGCCAGCTCTGCAGGGGGATTTTTCAACGCCGCGATCAAAATTTGATCGCAGGTCGGCGTCTGCGCGTTCGACCCAGAGGGAGTACAGAGAAAAACAAACAACCCGAGAAGAAATACTTTAAAGTATTTTTCTATCGCTATAAATAATATAATAACAATTATAACGACAACAATAAAGGAGAAGTCTTTTTCTGTGCTATATTTAAAAGCATCTTTATTTTTTCTCTTGTATTCAGTGCCTACTTCTTTTTGGTACTCCCAATAGTACTGTGGACACTTGTAATTTGTTTTTATCCCAAACGGTGGAATATACTCTTGTGACACAACGATACTCTCGCTGTATCCTATTCGCACATCCACAATGTTTATTTTCTCTCTTTGACAGAAAGGCATTCCTAAAATAACTATGATTGACATGGCAAAAAATACTATTTTTTTCATTTTTCAATATTTTAAACAATCAATTCCCCTTGGCTCTGCCAAGTGGGTATCCGCATAGAGCAGGAAAGTATAGAAAACCAGCAGGTTTTCATATAAACTAAGTACATATGACTACATCGAGAAACCACTCAACCTATGATACTCACTATC
>JANPGR010000082.1:0-5555 GCA_031424015.1 Candidatus Nomurabacteria bacterium | reverse complement strand
TCGCGAGAAACACCTACATAATGCTTTAATTCTATACCAAATAGTGTTTTCTTTGTGATCATATTCATATGATCGTAGGGTAACCGATTTGTGAGCTATACGATAGATCTTCGGTAACCTTTATTATGAGCTATTAGGTATCATTTTCTAATATTCTTTTTTCTGATATACTATCCAGTATATGATAGAAAATACTGCAAATATTCCTCCTGAATTCCTCGAACCCTACAAGCCATCCACCTACGAACCAGAAATCCGTAGTAGATGGATCGACAGTGACTATGCGAATCCAGACACTTGTGAAAAAGCAGGGGTTGTTGACAGTTCCCTGCCAGCATTTTCCATGGTTCTACCTCCGCCTAACGTAACGGGTTCGCTCCATACAGGACACGCTCTGACCTGTACTATTGAGGATGTTATGACTCGACATGTGCGTATGCAGGGTCGTCGCACTCTATGGTTACCCGGTACCGACCACGCTGCAATCGCGACACAATCAAAGGTAGAAAAAATCATCGAAAAAGAAGGCCTCAAGAAATCCGAAATGGGTCGCGAAGCATTCCTAGCACGCGTTCATGAATTTGCCACGAATTCTCATGACACGATTGTATCCCAGGTTCGCGCGATGGGTGCTAGTGTGGATTGGTCACGCGAGGCATACACATTGGACGATGCGCGATCACTAGCAGTGCGAACTGCATTTAAAACCATGTATGATGATGGACTCATCATACGTGGGTATCGCGTCATAAACTGGGATGCAAAGGGCCAGACAACAATATCAGATGATGAACTTGTCTACGAAGACCGCAAAGGAATGCTCTACACGTTCAGATATTCCCACGAATTCCCTATTCCTATCAGTACGACACGCCCCGAGACGAAAATTGGCGACTGTGCGGTCGCGGTTCACCCGAGCGACGAGAGGTACAAACAATACATCGGGCAGACCTTCAAAGCACGCTTTTGTGATACTGATTTAGAAATTCGTGTTATTGCTGACATTGCCGTTGATCCAGAATTCGGCACTGGTGCATTGGGAGTTACTCCTGCACACAGCATCATCGACTGGCAGATGTCACAGACACACAATCTACCTATTATTCCTGTTATCAACGAATATGCGAAAATTTGTGATGACGAGAGATACCCGGAATATTTACGTGGCAAGAAAGTCCTCGATGCACGAGAAATGGTAGTAGAATGGATAAGAGAACAAGGGCTTATGATAGAAGAAAAGGAAGTAGATCAATCTGTTGCAACAGCAGAGCGTACAGGAGCAATTATCGAACCCTTGCCGAAATTGCAATGGTTTATCGATGTGAACAAACCATTCAGCATGCGGCATTCCAATATCACAGGAATTTCAACTGGCGACACTGTAACCCTCAAAGACCTGATGCTTGCGGTTGTAACAACAAATCAAATCAATTTTTTGCCAGAGCGTTTTGCTGAATCCTATACTAAATGGATTGAAAATTTACGACCCTGGTGTATTTCTCGGCAAATCTGGTTCGGGCACCGCATACCTGTGTGGACGCGCGACGGCGAGGAATTCTGTGGCGTGGATGCACCGACTGGCGACGGATGGGAGCAAGACCCCGATAGTCTCGACACGTGGTTCTCTTCGGGCCTGTGGACCTTTTCTACTCTCGGTTGGCCGAATACTGATGCTATTGATTTCAAAACCTTTCACCCTACCAGCATCATCGAAACAGGTTATGATATTTTGCCATTTTGGGTAGCTCGTATGATTTTGATGAGCACCTATCTGCTAGGTGAAATTCCGTTCAAAACGGTATACCTACACGGTATGGTACTGACTGCCGATGGCAAGAAAATGAGCAAATCCCTCGGCAATGCAGCAAAAGACCCTGTAGAACTGATCGAAACCTACGGTGCAGACGCACTACGTATGGCGCTCATCGTAGCAAATGGCCCAGGCCAATCAATCAAGCTCGGCGAAGAAAAAATAAAGGCGTATTCGAAATTCAGCAACAAACTCTGGAATATCACCCGATTCGTATTAGAGCAAACCAGTGGAGAACCTCTCTATTCAGTAGACCAAATCTCTGGGAGTGATATAGCCACCTGGTCTGAATTCAAAGAAATCCAAAACCAAATCAACACCGAGATGAATAAATACCAATACCATCTCGCATCAGAAAAATTGTATCATTATATATGGCACACCTACGCTGATACTGTTATCGAAGACGTAAAAAAACGAATCCAATCAAACGATACAACAGCAGGTTCAGGAAAGGCACTATTGCAAAATATTTTGATTACGAACATAAAACTCCTCCATCCTTTTATGCCACATATTACTGAATACACATGGGGGCTGTTGCCAGCAGAATGGAAAATCGATGAAAACAAACTACTAATGGTATGCAAATGGCCGACATAGCATCCTCCCCTCTCGTTTGGGCTATTATAGGAGGAGGACTGCCAACATTATTATGGGTTTGGTATTTTAACAAACAAACTGAGCACAGAGAATCACTCGGGGTTCTGTTGTTTTCTTTTTTGGCTGGAATTATTGCGTTATGGCTAACAATTCCTATTCAAAAATATATTATTGCTCAAAAATTCTTTTTTGACGGCGAACTCATATTCGCACTAGCCTGTATCGAAGAAATGGTAAAGTTTTTTGTTGTGAGAGCTCTCGTCCTGCGTATTCACGATATACAATATCGCAGTGATTATGTCCTCTATATGACCACTGCCGCATTGGGATTTGCAGCGATGGAAAATATTCTGTATCTCATAGATCCTATTTCTGTAGGAGATTTTAGTGCTGCATTTATGACGGGGAATCTCAGATTCTTTGGATCGACCATAGTGCACTCTGTATCGTCTGCTCTCCATGGACTCTGGGTAGGTTTAGCATTATCGTTTAACACTCCAACACGGTGGATCTATTGGATATTCGGATTAGCATCTGCCACACTAGTACATGGTGTGTTTAACACTTATGTTGGTAGTGATAATTCATTTCATTCTATAATACTCTTTGTATCCCTGTGGATACTTCTCAGTATTATTACTATTCTTTTCCACAAGTCAGAAATCCAATTTGGATAACCTCCTGTGGTATACTAAGGGTTATATGAAAGACTCTGGATCATTTTTTTCAAAACTCTCAAATTCATTTCGTGGTCGTGAACCAGAACAATACGAATACGAAGAGTCCTACGTAGACACTACAAACTATATCAGTGCTGATCCAGCCGAGGGTCAACTGAGTATAGATATGTTCGACGATGGTGATGAAATTATAATCCAAACAAACATCGCCGGAGTAAAGCTCGAGGATATTGATATTACCCTCTCTCGTAATCACATCGTTTTGCATGGATTTCGCGAAAATCCTTTTGAAAATATCGTTGAAAAGATTTCCTATGTACATCAAGAATTATTTTGGGGACCCTTTTCTCGCGACCTGGATCTGCCCGAAGAAGTCGACATTGATAAAGCCCAAGCAGTCGAAGACCATGGACTCCTCACCATCCGACTACCAAAAACAGATAAAGAACGCACGAATAGAATCAAAGTAAAAGATAGATAAAAAATGAAATACCTAAGGTCACGAAGTATTCGGACTAGATAGGTTTTACAACTTTGCAGACCTGAAACTGTTTGAGACGTAGTCGAGTTTTGCAAGGTCGAAAAAGTTTGTAAAACCTATCTAGACCGATGTGTAGAGTCGACAAGATATTGGAAATAAAACCCTCTAAGGCTAGAGGGTTTTATTGTGCGACAAGCAAATCAGCAATAATGCTCAGCGCAGATTCTCGTGTTTTTACGACACAGAGAAATCCATCACGATGACAGAATACCGCATCAGGATACCCACTAACCCGGACGAGCTCATCTCCGGACAGTCCTCGCCAAGAAATTGGGAATGACACCCGAGTCTCAAAACTCTGATATCCATTCGCTCGTACACATTTAACTCCATAATTACCTTCTTTTCTGCGATACAATACATACAGAGGCTCTGAATAGTCAGACAATATACCTTCCCAAGAATAATCTCCGTCCAACTCTATAATCCTTTTGTCTGCAGCTTGGGCATACGCATTTTTGACTTTTTGGACTCCTTCGAGGGTGTCTCGGCTCGATACGATTACCCTACCCAAGAACACCTTTGCATACGAAACCATTTCCCAGAACCTATCGGCAATGATCTCTGGATTTTCTTGTAATTCTCTCCAGGTTGGTTTCAAGAGGGACACCATACCCCCCAAAGTTAGGTCGAACACGCCACTAGGATGATTGGATTTCGTCAAGAATATTCCATTGTCAGGAGCATCAATCTGCTGAATAATATGAGAGTCAATGTATTCCCAAACCAATTGATTCCCGTCACACAGCTCGATTCCATAATGTTTCCACACGAGTCCCGCAGAAGCATACGGAATTCCATTCTCTCTCTTTGTCTGAAAACTCGATTGGTGATGATCGAATCTGTGATGCTCTGGATCATATACCCCACCGATATCCATCACAATCTGACAATCCTTTAGGATTGATTCGTCACGAGTGCGCGTCATCACAATATCATACCCGCGGTGCATTGCCCACATATTGGCAATAGCCATAGCAAAAATATCATCAGTATGATAATCACCATTATGTACAGCTGCCCTAATGCTATCACGTGACATAGTCGTACTATTCAGAATCAGGAAACACTAACGAAATAATCCACGTTCCAATACTCGCCACGAGCCCTCCAATCACAGCGGGACCAATAGAAGCTACTTCGAATCCGGTAACAAAATATGCAGTCCCCCAAAATACAGCAGCATTAATCACTATCATAAATAACCCTAACGTTATTAACGTTATAGGAAGTGTGAGTATTTTTAAAATAGGCTTGACTACATGACTCGCCACATAAAAGACTATCCCTGCAATAACAGCAGTAGGCCAAAAAACGTCCACCGTAACACCAGTAACAAATTGAGGTATAATATAGATCAAGCCGGAATAGAGTACGAGTTTAACTAAAAATTCCATAGAATGTTGTATCGCCATTATGTATGGCGAAAAAATTATGCGAATAATGAATCGACGACTGCCTTTATATCTGCCCCATCTGCCTGCCCTGCCAAATCGCGAGCCAATGCTCCGATCAATTTTCCTTTGTCAGCTTCTATTGCATTCATAGATTCCATTTTTGCTATTGCTATTGGTAATATTGCCTCTTGGGACATCAGAGCAGGTAAAAATTTCTCGAGAACTACCAACTCTGCACGGTTGTCTTCGGCCAAGTCTTCGCGTCCGCCTTCTGTAAATTGGTTAATTGCGTCTTTGAGTCTCTTTACTTCACGTCTCATAACAGATGTAATTTCGTCGCTGGTGAGTTCACCCTGAGGTCCCCGGCCCAGATTGATGGATTCATTCATCATTGTTGATAAAACATTACGAATAATAGTCAATGCGACTGAATCCTTGTCTCGCATTGCTTGTTTCATTGCGTCTTTGAGTTCTGTTTGTGTCATATACTCATAGTATACCGTACCTGGGGAAATATACAACAC
>JANPGR010000081.1:0-3033 GCA_031424015.1 Candidatus Nomurabacteria bacterium | reverse complement strand
TTGCCTCCGGCAAGCCCCCTGAAATTCAAACCCCCACATACTCTATGTCGAAAAAAACAACAACATCCGATGCAAAGCTCCGAATACGCCTTCAAGCGTATGAGAGTAAGGTATTAGATCAATCGGTAAAGCAAATCGTAGATATTGCAAACAGAAATGGGGCAGAATTGCGTGGTCCCGTTCCTCTGCCTACTGAATTGAAGAAATATACCGTGAATCGTGCATCATTCGTATTCAAAGACGCTCGAGAGCAATTTGAAATACGCGTGCATCGCCGTCTCATAGACATCATCAATCCAAACCAAAAGATCGTAGAAGCTCTTACCTCACTATCACTTCCTTCGGGAGTATCAGTTGATGTAAAGTCAATATAATCATTTATTCATTTATTATGTTCGGCTCAGCCTCTCTTTTTGATGCGGAATAACCGAACCTCTAACAGCATTTATGTCATTACAGAATTTTCTCGGATACAAAGGCAAAATGACACAGACCCTCGACTCAAAAGGTCGTATGCGCGCTGTGACTGTTTTGTCTACTGATGTCCATACAGTAACCCAAGTAAAATCAGTTGATACTGATGGGTATACTGCAGTTCAGGTCGGATTTGATTCCGTACCAGAACGCAAACTCAACAAAGCACAAGTCGGTCACCTCGGCCAAATAGCACCCCTACGTGTATTGCGTGAATTCTCAGAAACGGGAGTAGAGCGCGGTGCAGAAATCGATCCTTTTACTGTCTTGACTCCTGGTACTCATATTACCGTCTCAGCAATCAGTAAAGGAAAAGGATTCCAAGGAGGTGTAAAACGCCATGGATTCAAAGGAGACAAGCGATCACATGGTCGCAAGCACTCTGAGCGAAAGCCCGGATCCATCGGTGGAGGAGGTCGCGCAGGAGGTCGCGTTGCAAAAGGAATGCGAATGGCAGGACGTATGGGTGGAGACAGAATTACTGTCAAAGGCCTCGAAGTTCTCTGGACAAATCCTGAAACAAAGCAAATTTTTATTAGTGGAGCTGTTCCTGGGCGTTCAGGTACTCTCGTAGAGGTGCACATCACCAAATAATAGACAATCTATATGAAGACAAATCTCTACGACTATACAGGAAAGTCAAAAGGAACTATCGAACTCACTGATACTGTATTCGCACAAAAGTGGAATAGTGACCTCGTGCACCAAGTTTTGGTATCATACCAATCAAACTTGCGCACAGGGACTGCTCACACAAAAGACCGCAGTGAAGTATCTGGAGGTGGAAAAAAGCCTTGGAAACAAAAAGGAACAGGACGTGCTCGACACGGTTCATCTCGTTCTCCTATTTGGATTCATGGTGGAGTATCACACGGACCACGTAGCGAAAAAGACTACTCAAAGAAAATCAACGACAAAATGAAGTTGAAAGCTCTGTCGGTAGTTTTATCTGCTCGCGGAAAAGACGGCACTATGATGCCTCTCTCTGGAATGTTTACTGCACAAAAGACAAAAGAAGCAGAATTAACCCTGACAACTCTGGCGTCAAAGGTTGAGGGATTCGCAACTCTTCTTACAAAAAAGAATAAAAACAATATTCTGATTTGTTCTACAGACGCGATGTCTCCTGACACTATAAAGGCATTACGAAATATACCTTGTGTATCAGTCGTATCTGCTGACAGAGTGAATGCTCTTCAGATCGCAAAGGCACGATACATATTGTTGTCTGATGCGGAATCTGTAGATCAGACACTCGCTCGTCGAATCAGTCGTATTACAGCAAAAGCTCAATAATGAATATGAATACAAACATTCTCCAAGGTATCGTTCTTTCAGAAAAGGCAGCATATTTGGGTGCATCACGTGTCTATTCATTCTTTGTTAGTGATTCTGCTAATAAAACTGAAATCCTCAAAGCAGTAACAGCAAAATACAATGTACATCCAACAAAAATAAATATTGTTCGTGTTGCAAACCGTACTACTGTTAAACGAGGCAAGACAAGTATCCTCCGTGGATCCAAAAAGGCATTGGTGACTCTGCCTGTAGGTGAAACAATTGATTTCGCATAATTCATTCGTGAATCTGATCCAAATCTCTCAATTATTATGGTTACCGAGCCGAAATATCGGAAAATAGAATCAATTTTATGGCATTAAAAATTTACAAACCAACCTCACCAGGGCGTCGTGGAATGACCGGTATCAAATACAAAGAGTATTTGACTACTGACGTTCCGTATAAACCCCTAACATCTGGTATCCACAAAAAAGCAGGACGCAACAATGTAGGGCGTATTACTACACCTCACCAAGGTGGCGGACACAAGCGTGTCTATCGTTTGGTAGACTTCAAGTATAACAAACGAGATATAACAGCGCGTATCGAAACAGTTGAATACGATCCAAATCGTTCAGCGTTTATTTCTCTCGCAGTATTTTCTGACGGAGAGCGTCGTTATGTTCTCTCATGGAAAGGCGCAAAAGTTGGAGATACATTCGTTGTGTCTGAAACAGCAGACAATACTGTTTTGGGAAATCGCTTGCCCCTCAAAATGATTCCAGTCGGAACACTGGTACATAATGTAGAATTACAGCCAGCAGGCGGAGCAAAATTAGCTCGTAGCGCTGGTTCATCATTGCAGGTCGTTGCGCACAATGACGGGAGAACTTCCCTCAAAATGCCTTCGAGTGAAATTCGTATGGTTCCTGATACTGCATGGGCTTCTATCGGGATTGTTTCTAATACAGAACACAACCTTGTTAATATAGGAAAGGCGGGTCGCAGTCGTTGGAAGGGTATCCGCCCAACAGTTCGCGGATCAGCTATGAACCCTGTGGATCACCCACACGGAGGAGGAGAGCAGAAACAAGGCGTCGGTCTACGTCGTGGTCCAAAAACTCGACAAGGAAAACTGGCATACGGAGTTAAAACTCGTCGTCCAAAGAAATACAGTAATGTATTTATCGTTACTCGTCGAAAGACAAAACGAAATCAATAAGGAAATACTAGTTTCTTTGTTGAAAGAGAAAAAGCCGGCCCCCGTAGGGGGCCGGC
>JANPGR010000080.1:0-5498 GCA_031424015.1 Candidatus Nomurabacteria bacterium | reverse complement strand
GCAAAACCGCACTTTTCCAATCCAAACTCAATCCAAACTAAAAAAACGCCCTGCATACAAAGTATACAAAGCGTTCAAAATTTATAGATCCCGGATCATTTCCGAAAAACATATTCGCATTTATGGTGCTCCTTGTTTTTCGGGTCCGGGATGACACATTTCATCGAACCACAACTAACCGTGAAAATATCACGGTTTCGCTGTCTGTTCTAAAAAACTTCACTATGTACATCCCGTTCGGCAAACTTGCCGTTGGGATTGTATTCTCTCCACTCGTGACATTATGGCTGGCGTGGAGAACACCTGCCATATCATAGATTTGAATTTGACCTTCATCTTTCGGGCCAAGCAAAAGCTTGAACTCTTGAGATGTAGGGTTCGGGTAGAGCACCAATCGTTTGACGTACTCGACGTCGTTGAATAGTATGGAATCCCGATAGTGTTTTGTTGTAGTATCCAAGGCGAGTGGCCCAATACCACGAAATATACCCTGCCACTTACACCCGCCGTCATCTGTCACCGTGACAGTATGATCTATTGCTCCTCCTGGTATTGTCGAATCTGTTGATCCGTTTTCCCAGAGATAAGCGTAAGGTGCGGTGCCTCCTCTTGCATCTATGGCCAAGGTTGCTGGGTTTTTGATTCCTTTCAACGTTTCAATTACATTGATATTTAAACTGTCTTTGTAAAGACAACCTAAATAATCAGTAACTGAAACAATATATTTCCCTGAAGTGTTTGGCTTCAGGTTATTGATTGTACTATTGGTATTCCATATATACTGCACGAGTGCAGTATCAGGGAATATCACTACTTTGAGTTTGGGACTGTCGCACTCCGGTGATTCATTTACCACATATACCTCCGTTCGAGGACGAATTGGTAGTGTTGTGATGTTTACTGTCGAATTCTCCTGACAACCATTACTGGCGATCAGGGTGAATGGGTATAATCCGTTTACTTCAAAGCTTTTTGTTGTTTGTTGAACTCCGTCTGCCCACACAACCGTATTAGCAGTAGTGAGGTTTACTGTAGCAGTGTGTGTACAAGTGTCTGTTATTACTACCGAAGTAGCAGCAAAAGAAGTGCTGGCACATACCGCAGACGGAACAAAGGTGACTAAATCACTTTTCCAATCGTCGCTCACATTTCCCGATGCATCAGTCTGTACCACGAGGTACGGGACTGACTGACCAGAAACCGTGATGTTCAAATTGGTTTCAAATGACGCACCCGGATCCAATTCTGGAATAGAGCTAATTACCAGGGCCTCACGAGTTTGGAGTTTGCCATTCTCCCACAGTCTACTATTGTTGGGTTTCCATCCGGCGTAGCTGTTTATGGGATTGGTTTTGTCATTGCCTACATTGGTATAAATTACCTTGTAGGTTTTTGACTCACCGGGTTTGACTCCAAAGTTTCCATTCACCGCCACGATCTTTACCGCCATATCTGGTTTTGAGTCCAGAGTACGAAATTGATAAGTCGCTCCCCAGCCAGGCTGGAAATTGATGCAGCTGCAATTCGGTTGGTACTGGAAGTCATAAAGAGTTCCAGGGTTCAAACCTTCGATTACTATCGCATCGCTCGCCGTTTCAATACCGGCAAACTTCCAAACTGCGTTACTACCCGTCGGTCTCCACCTAATAGGACCTGATGTATTCAACCCTTTTGAGAGTTTCAAATACCGTGTTCCGGAATTCAGCACCCTTAAGGTTTGACTACAGAGCGTTCCCATACGAAAGGTTCTATTGGCACTCGCAGGAGAGATCGGAGTTACTGTACTGTTACACTTGTTTTTTACCACAACACGATATTCCGCATTAGGGGTAAGGTTGGTAAATGTAGCAGTGCGAGTAGAGCTCGATGTATTGGCCAATGCTGGGTTATATACCTCGAAACTGCCAGTATATACGGGATAGAGGTTGACCTCATATCCAATACTTCCACTGACAGCACTCCAATTTACTGCCGCTGTGGTGCCAGAAATACTCACTATCGGTGTTGCTGGACTAGCACAAGCATAACTTGCACTCGTCTTTGCAATAATCCTATTTGGTTGACCCGAATAGTCCCCGTTGACTTTTACATCCACACGGCAATCATACGTGATTGCCGGAGCGTTTAACCCTGTGATGGTGATGGTTGTACTGGTGGTAGCTCCTGAGAACACAACAGTATTGCTACTGTTTCTGAGGACAACTGAATACTCTGTCGCACCAGGAGCCTCGTCCCAAGCCAATTGAATACTACTCGTTGTAGCACTCACTTGGTACAAGTTAGATACATACCCACATCCTCCATAGTAGCTGTCGCTGACTATTGGGTTGCGATATGCATCGACGACACATACCCCTACTAAACCTTCTGGATCAACTGTGTTCCACATACGCAAATATGCATAGGTGTATGATTTGTTCCGAAAGGTTGAATAGCTCGTGTAATCCTGACCTGTGGTCAAGCATTCGACCGAGGTCAGATTACCACCACTATACCCTCCGTACAATTCAGCACGAGTGTTTGGGTCCAATGCGAGGCGTATCTGCGCATGCCCATCGCCTATGAGCGGGATTCTGGACCAGACATCACGATTAGGATTAGCACAACTACTGCCATACGATGTATTAGTTGCACCCAAACAAGAAAGTGTTTGGGTTTGACACGATGTTGTGTACTGGAGTTCATACGCTCCATTGTATTCATCGTGTGCATTACCGGTACATCTTTTCGAAAAACTCAAAGTCTTTTCTGCAAAACTACAATCACCCTCGCTCACCGCCAGAATAGATATATCTGGGCGAGTGAATTCATTGATTCCGACTCTGTTCCAGGTACCGAGGTCTTGGACAACCTCGTCCCCATCAGGAGAATCGTTGTTCAAAACGGCGTACCAGTGACATTGCCTTCCGTCGTTTGCTTCGAATGTTGTGTATTCTGTAGGGCAGACGACATCAGGACCAACAACAGAAAACTCGCTGGAGCGAGTTTTGAGATTGATGCGTGATGTGTCGTTTGATCCAACAAAATTTACTACGGTGACTGGATTATCGGGGTTTATATTTAACATAGGAACAAAGCTTGATGTAAGTGTATATTGTATTGGTGCAGTATTATTCACGCCAATAATTTTTATGTATTTACACTTGCACAAGAAATTCAAAGACTGCGTGGATGGCAATACGAGTGACCCATTTACACCAGTGGATATTTCCACTGACTCTATTGGTTTTTTGCCTAACGTATTATATCCTACAATCTTGAATTTCTGATTTTTTTCACAGCTTTCATTTTTGATACTAACTATCAATTTCCCTTTGCCACCTGGGTGGGAAATACGATAATAATCTACATCATTAACTCCTAAACTACTTTTTATCACCTGACCAACTTGAACTTTTGTAGCTGAAATGAATGTATTGTTTCCATCGTTCTGTACTGAAGCCACAGAGTTACCAGTAAAAGTAATATCTGCAAATCCATCTTCGATTCCTGTTTCCCCTTTTGTATCTACCAGTATATAGTAGGTACCTGCAGGTAATTCGGAATTGAATGAATTTGTTTTTGTATTCAACACGCCTGTTAGTGGGTCCATATTATTTTTACTGAATACAAATATTCCAATATTTTCACTGGATTTTGTAATCTGAAAACTGAATTTACCCCCAGCATGACGATATTCATACATTTTTTCGCGACCACGATACAGTCCTTCGATAAGGTAATCAGCTGATCCGCCATAGGTCTCTGTACGGAAATGTCCACCTGTTGTAGTGGTACGGATTTTCGTTTCAGAGCATACAGGGATCTCGATTGATTGTGCCAATGATGGGCTGATTACGCCTCCTTTTCTCCATTCTGTCTCGTTGATGCTGGTGTAGGTATATCCTGATTTGGGAATACATCCACCGTATTCGTCGAGGATAGGGAAGAAAAAGATACGTTTACCATTAGCATCATATTGATAAGTCTCCTCATGAATATGGTATGCACCTACAGCGCCACGATCGCCTTCTATACCTATAGCTTGGCCACGAACTACTTTTTGACCAACAGTAACAAGAAATTTACTCAAATGAAGGTATCTGTGACCAAACGGTTGACCATCCGGTGTTGTTGATTCAATTTCAATCCATGTCAGATGTGAATGATCATCGTTTGGATATTGAATTTCTCCCGTAACATACCCATCATAACTACTCACAATCGTATCATGACTCTCCCGTGCAGCATTACCATCTGCAGCGTCCAGATTGGGCCAGCGATGTCCGCAGGTTTCCCCCGGGCATTCGTCAGCTTTGTTGATTCTGGTTGCACCAAAGGGATAGATGATGTCACTACGATGAATACCGGGACGATTGCAGTACCCATCCAAAATTATTGATGCTGGATATGGATTCGAACTACAATCATCACCACTACCACTGCCTCCTCTTGGATTACACGCATCAGATTTTTGCATTGGTCCTTCACGAGAAAAGTATTTTACCTTTCCTGCAGGCCAGCAAGCACGAAATCCGATAGGGTAACTCCAGAGGTATTTACCTGATTTGAACCCGCAAATTTCGTCAATCACACCAGTAATACCTACCGCAGTAATACCTCGCAATTGCAAAGAAAAATCCCCAGAGAGTATGTCTCGAGGGATAGATTCTTTTATGTATTGGGGTTTTACGTACCAACCTCTAATGGGCTTTGAAGTATTCTTGAATGGCAACAAATCAATCCTTTTACCAGTTCTCAAATCATAGATATAATCTATATATTCTTGTTCTGATGGAGGACAATCTGCTGTGTAGCAAGCATTTTCTAAAATCATGAAGTTATTATTAGGTGAAACTTTTTTATCAATATTTCTATTAGAAACACCGCGACCAGGTATTGATTTTTCTACTTTCTTAGAAAGTGTTTTATATTCAATACTGGAACTAAAAACTTCTTCAACCTTCTGTCTTACCGGTAATGCCTCTGCGTCCGCGATACGATAAAATTTTCCAGTTAAATCATACCCTTCAACAAAACCATCTCCCCATTTTGATACTACGATTAATTGGTCATCTGGAATTTCACTGAGTATTTTGTTTCGTCTCTCTACTTGTAACTGTGTGGCCACCTCTGACCTGTTCTGTGCTATCAACCCACCTCCTAAAAGGATCGAGAACATCACAATAACACCAAAAATGATTTTGTTCTTTTTCATAAGAATTTTAATAAAATTTAATTTGTTAAAAGATAATTGTTTATAATATATAGTATATATGTGTGTATATTTTATTTCCTTCACTACGAAAAGTTCAAAATCATAATCAGCACTGTTTTTGCAGTTTTTTGATTAGAATTTCTATCTCTCTGTATAATCGGGAATACGGAATACTTCCACGCGATTGTAAAAATATTCCTCTGTCACTACTGTGTAGTATACAATGACTCCTCTCTGAAAGCGATAGATATCGATACTGTTCTGAATCTAAAATCGGAACAATATATATATATATATATAT
>JANPGR010000079.1:0-14648 GCA_031424015.1 Candidatus Nomurabacteria bacterium | reverse complement strand
CCCCTTATGACTTCTACGGCGACCCCCTTTTTCTTTTCTTTCTATCTTTTATCAACTCTGTTAAACCTAAATCCGAAAAACCAAAAGAAATACCCTCTTCACAAGAAAAATAATCAGTTTTTGCAAAAAACTGATATATTTCCCGACAAGGGAAGAAAAGTGGCTCGCTTTGCGAGAACACGTGGGTTTTCGTTGGCTTTTCGGATTTAGGTTATTGAAGCTTATTTCCCTTCTCGTAAATACTGGAATGCCCTATTCATCACCTCATCTATCTGATCGGCCGGATTTGAATCAACAGATTCTATATCTGGGACAATACCTTTTTCTGAGATAGATACATTGTTAGGTGTATACCATTTTGCTACGGTTACTTTTATTCCAGAGCCGTCTTTCATGTCAACAACTTCTTGGACAGAACCTTTTCCAAAAGATTTCGATCCAATCAATACTGCCCTCTTGTTATCGCGGAGCGCACCTGCCAATATCTCTGAAGCGGACGCACTGCCAGCGTCTATCAAAACAACAATCTTTGTACTCTCAGAGAGAATTCCATATCCATAACTACGAAATACTGTTTCTTTTGTTTTATTTTCACCTGGTCTCTCGAGCACGATGCTCGCATTCTTTGGGAGGATCATACTTGCTATCTCAACAGAACTATCCAGATATCCTCCTGGATTACCCCGCAAGTCGATAACTACGCCCGGTGCCTTGCTCTTAGTCACACCTGCGAGTGCTGTGTGAATTTGCTGCACTGAATCACGAGTAAATGTGTATAGAGACACCACAGGGATATCAGTTGTAGTTGCGACACCTGGCGTTGTTGATTTTATGGTTTCAACCTTGGTATCAGGGATATCTATTATGTCACGGATTATGGTCATAGAGATAGGCTTTGGCTCACCTTGTCTAAAAATTTCGATAGTTACCGAAGTACCTTTTTCTCCACGAATCTTTTGAATGACTTCTTCGATTGGTAGATCTGCGACTTGGACCCCATCAATTTTGTAGAATATATCTCCTGATTTGAACCCTGCCTTTTCTGCCGGAGACCCCTTTTGTGGGGCGATAACTGTCAACAGATTGTTCTTGATACCGATTTCGACCCCAATACCTGCGAATTCTCCTGCTACGTCGTCTTTGAGACTTTTCAATTGGTCGCGAGACAGGTACTTAGTATAAGGATCACCATAACTCGCCACCATACCACGAATAGCTCCGTCAATCTGTTTTGCTGTCGAAGGGACCTTGTCTTTGAAGGTATATTTACTGTCCAGAATTTGTGTCGCTTCCCAGAATTTTGTAAAATTGTAACTCTTTTTATTCGAAGCATCAACAAACGTCGCAGAGACGAACCCTGCTGCGAACACTACAGTAATCATTGCAAATGTTGAAATCCATTTTTTCTTTTGAATCATACAGACCTAGTATACCAGACATTTTGGCTTTGTGTGACTGTGGACAAGGAACTAGAAAAGAATATCTATTGCTGTACGGATTTTGAAACCATAGTCGTACTATGTACTTCTTGTTTTCTTTACCCCAGACAGCTACGCCATCCTGATTCGACAGGCTCTAAACTACTCTTTTTCCACTATTGGTGTTTCTGATTTTTGCTGTATTTTTTCATACGCACCTGGAGTATATCTATTAGCAGGATCCCAAGAGAGATACGAAGTAATTCCCAAATCATTCCCTGCTCGTATTTGCGCTTTAACTTTATCTACTTCGTACTTTGCACCCATATCAAAATCTTGTATCCAGGGGCGGATTTTTGACAGTGGTTGTCCTGCTGTTTTATTTTTTGCTATGGCTCCTTCGAGAGCCTTGGTAATAATCTCATAGGGATATTCTGCGGGATTTTTATAGCCAAAGGATCCATTAGCATAATGCGAAGGATAAATCATAGGGCACAATGCATCCACATACGGCAACAATGCTATCCAGTTCTGACCTATACCAACATCGTTCGTATCAGGGACCGTTGTAGTCAAACCGAACACGTCAGCCGACATCGGGATTCCTGATTTTTGTCTAATTTCAGCATCCATATACTGGAAAAATTTTGTTATGATTGCAGATTTGTCAGGTTTTTGTCCTGAAATCATAAAAGTCATATCTGACGATTTTCCGTCTGTAGGAAACCTGACATAATCCAGATTGATCTCGTCAAACCCCAATCGATACGATTCCCGGGCGATTGCCGTGATATACTGCCAATGTTTTTCTGAGCTCGGGTCTACCCAGGTCAAACGATTCCGATCTTGCCACAGTGTCCCATCAGGATTCTGGACCGCACTGTCAATATCATACTCGGCAGCGACAGGATCCTGAAATACTGATACGCGACCAATCACATAGAATCCTTTTTTGTGGAGGTCTTTTATTATGTCTTGGATGTCTTTTACTCGATTTGAGTAACTACCATATTTTTCTATGAGTGGATCAGTCCCAGTATAAGATAGTTTTCCTGTTGCGTCTTTTATATCAATTACCAAAGCATTAATATCACCTGACTCTGCGGCCTCTATCACTCTGTCTCTCGCGCTCTTTGTACCCATAACCCACGAAGACATATACAACCCACGAACAGATTCCGGAGTTTTGATATGAGACACAGCAACCTCTGACAGAGGCAACACATGCTCATCTGTCGCATTCAGAGCCAGGGCGATCGTTGCCTGTGTTGATATTTGATTCACTGGTTTTACGAGTACACCTGACAGGTCTGGACCCTCTCCCTCTGCTAGGCTGTAATACTGAGTATAAAAAAACAACCCCAATCCAACACCGATGAATATTGAAACGAGAAACCAACCAAATTTATGTATATTCATAAAAACTATTCACCTGATTCTGAGTATTCAGTATCGACTACGGTAGGTGTGGTAGTTTTTTTTGGTCCTGTTTTGTGTTGTTCTAGGTTTTCAAAGAATCGCGGAATACTCATGTTCCCTCCGTGACTATTCATATAGGTGTGGATGCGTTTCTTCCACCGCAGGTAGGTAGCAGCCAATATCAGACCAACAGCCAATACGATAGTGATCGTATTGACCAAAGGTTGAGAGAATGGAATCGCGTGAAAAAATATCAAGAAAAATCCACTATATCCAATATATCGTTCGAGTGTCATATAGGTATAGTATACAGGATTTTTCAGAAAAGAGTAAGGTTGTGTATAAAATATACAATTCACTATTGTGACAAATATTCAAAGCCTGAACCCAGGAATAAGCATGGGTTTAAAGTGATACTCTTTATTATGGATCCCAGGTCGAGCCTGGGAAGACGGCTACGCCGCCGTATATCAAGGCCATTACTGTATAGGTTTTTGAAAAAAGGTATTGTCATTCCTGCGCAGGCAGGAATCTCGGGTATGTAAAGATTTAAATAGAAAGGTTATGTAGTGGCTACCCTAGATCCTCGGCAAGCGAGGATGACCAACAAAGTGGTGAACATAAATTCAAGGTATTCTGTCTATTGCTGTACAACAACTCAAAACCCACAGCAGAGCTGTGGGTTTCTGTTTTTTATAAGATATCTTACTTTAGAAATTAGGATTAGGAACATTTACGTCTGGAACCATGGTCGTAGGAAGAGTGCCGCCAAAAGGCAGAGCTAGAGTTCCCGAGATAAACGCGAGGAGCCCCCAAATAGACAACACGAACACGAGACCAAAGAATGACCATCCGATTTCTTTGAGAGCTTCTTTTTTCTTTCCATTTTCACCCATAATAACATAACGAATAACATTTACGATGAGCAAAAGGACAGCGATAGAAACGAGAAATGGAGGCAACCAGCGCACTAGATTATATGCTTTTGTAATCCAAGTGCTCAGTCGAGTACCGGATGCAAGCACCTGTGCGGACGCAAATACAGGCAAGAGGAATGCGGTCAGTGTCATAACGACCGAGCTCTGCATAATTTTTGTAGATAATGATTTCATAAATAGGATTTTATTTTCTAGAATAATTTTGCTGTATTAGAAATTAGGAGCAGCGACATCCACACCTGGGACAAAGTTGCTGTTGATATTTCCACCTATTCCCAAACCTAACGTTCCAGAGACAAACGCGAGGAGCCCCCAGATAGACAATACGAATACGAGCCCAAAGAATGACCAGCCTATATCTGCCAAGGCGTCTTTTTTCTTGCCACTGTCACCCATAATAACATACCGAATAACATTTACGATGAGCAAGAGTACTGCAATAGAAACGAGAAATGGTGGCAACCAACGTACTAGATTATATGCCTTTGTGATCCAAGTCGTAAGCCTGGTGCCTCCAGCAACCACCTGTGCTGATGCAAATGCAGGCAACAGGAACGCAGTCAGAGTCATAACGACCGAGCTCTGCATAATTTTTGTAGATAATGATTTCATAAAATGATGAATATATATATGATTAGATGAGTCCAATAATGAGACCCCCTTAGTATACCAGGAACAGAACCCCTACCGCAATGCCTCGGGCTGTGGATTTGATATTTTATATCTACAAAAAACCATGCAAATATTTATCCGAGAGCAGTCAATCCGAGGAGAATATAGTATTTAGGGAGTGTTTTTGCGGTAATTGGAGTATCTGAGGATTGAATCAACCCCTGATAATAACTATGAATATTTGTATAGAGAGGGACGGGAATCGATAGCCCTAGGTATTCAGCTAGCCCTGGAATATTGACAGCCCCTACACCACCACATACCCATAATTGTACAGGCTTGCGTTCTATTGCCGTACGATACGGAGCGTTTTGCGCAAACTCCAGAGTTTCTGTGATGATTTGAACCAGCGGGGACAAACAATTTGTCAAAACCTCTCGCAGAGACCTGTCATGATGTGAGTGCATAAGCCCGTGTTTTTCTATAACCGATCGAGCAAACGGAACGTCTACATTTAATACATCTACAATAGACTGAACCAACAGGCTCGTCCCTACAGGAATAGTATTATGACGCACGATATGATTACCGCAGATCAAGGCAACGGTCGATTCGTACCTCTCGACAGAAACCCAGAGGAACATCACGTCATCCGGTATCCCCAAAACGCGAGAGAGGCCTAGTAATCCTGACATAATGCGGCCTTTTGTGTGGTATTCGGTATGAGTACCTATGTCTGGAATAGGTACAGCAGACCAGCCTACGTGGCCTGGAGCGATTGGTTGGGTATGTATAATTCCATGATCCTTGTAACCCTTCTGATGCAAATCAGCGTAGATATGAGAATCTTCTGTTGATTGATCAACTAGAAAGGTAGATCCGTATACATAACTCGATTCTGGAATATGTATATGCATAAGAGTATTTTGCTGTTCTAACTCCTGATTAACTACATACTGAGAAAACGCTATTGGGTAATTACCATTTGTCATATACTGCAAAAATCTCTTGTCTCCAGAGGACAAGCAATGTACCGCGACAACCGAAACTGGTTCAGTGTGTGTTGTCATAGTATGCAGTATTAATGAATCGCAGAACCTGGTGACACAGGTTTGTGGGGTCGCAACATAACGCAGTCATTATCACCCACAGCCAGGAGCATCCCCTGACTCTCGTATCCCATCATCTGACGTGGTTCGAGATTGATAATATACAGAGCATAGGTATCAATCAAATCAATCGGATTGAAATACGAGTGAATTCCTGACAGTATCTGACGAACGCGAAATACACTGCCGTCATCACGCACATAGCCCTGAGTTGCAACGTCATCACTAAATTCGACCAAACACCGCAAGAGCTTTGAAGATCCGGGGACGGGTTCGACAAAACGAATAATACCTACCCGTATGTCGCACTGATGTAACTGTTCGAGAGAAATTGTTTCCATATATGTCCAGTATACACTATAGCCTTCTCAAAACAAATACACACATTTTGGTCTGATGTATCATTAGACTTCTTTCAAAACACTGAGAAAACCTATCCGCAATCGACAACACCAGTGATGAGATCTTACTCATAAAGGCTCTGGTCGATGAGGATGAGAGCTATGACTCGTGTTTTGGAAGGTTTTGAAAGAAGTCTATTATTAACCTGTCCCCGCAAATACATCTAACTATAGCCACCCCAAAACAAATACGTGTTTATTTTTTAAGTCCAAAGTATTCTTTTTTGCCTTTACGTATAATACATACATTGTTTATAAATAATTCATTTGGAACGATATAATTTTCTTCGGTGATCTTTGTATCATTGATCGTGATTGCTCCTGAATTGATGAGCTCGCGTGCTTTGGATTTTGAAGGCGCAACACCAACAGAGATCAGAACATCCAACAGGGGTTCGCCAGTGTAATCGATCACAGTAATCATCGACAAAACCATAGTGATCTGATCCGAACTCAGATCAGAAATCTTTTTCTCACCAAACAAGAATTGTGATACTGACACGCAGTCATCTGCAACCTGCCCTGAATGCACCATTTCTGTCACGTTATATGCTAAATATTTTTGAACACTACGAGAGCTGGTGTTTTGGTTGAATTCATTTACCATTTCATCATATTCTGGTGGTAAAATCTTGGTAAATATTTTTATATATTCGAGAGCACTCTCGTCGTCAATATTATACCAAAATTGATAAAATTTATATGGAGGTGTTTTTATGGGATCGAGCCATATAGCGCCTTCTTCTGATTTGCCAAATTTTTTACCTGTTGATCTATTGATTATGAGAGGATTGGTTATTACATGGGATTCTGCACCTCGTTTTTTCTTTATCAATTCAACCCCTGCTAGGCAATTCGTCCATTGATCAGCACCACATAACTGCACGGTGCAGTTATATCTATCAAAGAGAACGAGAAAATCATACGCCTGCAGGAGTGAATAGGAAAATTCGGTAAAAGAAATTCCATTACCGCCCTCTCCTATTCTGGTCGCGATGTAGTCTTTTTTTATCATTTCCCCTACGTTAAAATTCTTTCCGATATCTCGCAAGAAATCCAACACGTCCATCCCCCGGGTCCAGTCGATATTGTTCACAAGAGTGAAATTATACAATCCATAAATCTTTTGGAGTTGTTTTTTTGCACACTCGATATTGTGATTGATAGTCTCGATGCTCTGCATTGGGCGCTCTTTGTCGCGTCCACCTGCATCCCCGATCAGGCTGGTCGCACCGCCTGCCAGCACGATCGCCCGATGCCCATGACGGAGAAAACACAAATCGATCATCATCGACGCCAGATTCCCTACGGTCTGAGAATCGGCAGAAGCATCAAACCCGTGATAAAACGTGGCTGGTCCGTTTTCGAGAATGCTCGGGTCGGTCAAGGTGGTCTGATAGACTAATCCGCGCCATTCGAGCTCTTGCCACAATGTCATATCCTGTTCTGATTTCATAGTGATTCTAGTATATCATAAAGTTGTTTTTTTAGAACCTGTAGTTGCAACGAGTCTTTTGGAGATTGAATCGCCGTAAAAAAGCATGTCATCCTGGGGCGCATAAAAATAACGAGGTACGAGTATATTTTTAGCGAACCCGGGATCCATATTGAAGAACAAGGTAAGGGTTATATATAATAATAATCTATAGTAACGGGCTTTGGATTACCATATCACACAATGCGATTTTTTGTTTACGTGTCAAACTCTTGATTCTCGACTCTTCACGGCTCGCAGTTGATCGATTGGGGTATTCTGCGCTATAGACTAAAATAACTGGTCTACGGGATTTGGTATACTGTGCACCTTTTCCAGTCGGATCCTCGCTATTGTGCTCTGCTAGCCTGCGTTCGATATCAGTAGTAATCCCGCAGTACAGAGTATCATCATTGCATTTTATAATATAAACTTGGTATCTTTTCTGTTCTCCTTTCATACTGGATTATGCAAAATTCCCTGCCACATACCCCGTAGTCCAGCAGAGCTGGAGAGAGAATCCTCCACTAGGACGATTAATGTGCAAGAGGTCGCCTGTGATATACAGATTTTTGTGTAGCTTGGACTGCATAGTACGCATATCTATCTCTGATAATACTACACCACCATCAGCAACGACAGCTCTATCAAAATCCATCAAACGATTCACGGTGAGTGGAAAAGATTTTACCAGATTGACCAGTATTTTTCTCTGTTCTCGGGTGATGCTGTGTACTTTTGTTTCGAGGAGTTCGCTCTCAATACCAATTTTCATAAACATTTTTTGCCATATCTCTGCATTACCTATTTGTAATACTTCTCGGATGATAGTTTTCAATGTTTTGTTTTTGTTTTGGTCGAATAGCTCTAGGAGATATTTTTCATAGCCGCCAATATCGAGCGCAGGATACATATCGATGGTAATATCAACAAACCCACCATGCAATAATTCTGATACGCGATACGCAGAATTCAGTATCGTCGGACCAGACAATCCAAAATGGGTAAACAATACTGGACCACGTTTGTTAAAAATTCTTTTTCCATTACTAGCAAAATATACTTTTGCGTCGAGGAGTGACTGCCCTGACAGTAGTTCAATCCATTTTTCTGTAACGCCGAGAGGAACGATGGTTGGTGTAGGAGCCCGTACTGTATGACCCAAATCCCGCAAGTACCCAAATCCGTCTCCTGTAGACCCTGTCTCTGGGTGGGACGCTCCTCCTGTCGCCAGTATGTATGCATCTGCAGCATAAACTCCATTATTTGTCTGCACTCCTGAAATCTCGCCAGTTGCATTTTGTAGTATTTTTTCTACTCGTGTATTGAAATGCACCTCTACCCGTGTATCTCGGATGGATTGCTCCATCACATTGGCCACATCTGTCGCGCGCTCTGTCACAGGAAATACTCTATTCCTGTCTTGAACTACGAGCTGGAGTCCCCGACTCGTAAAAAACTCAAAAGTGTCAAGAACTCCAAACTGCGAAAATGCAGAATAGAGAAATGGTTGCGCCTCGCCATAGTTGGCGAGCAGTGTATGCATATCATATTCTGCATTGGTGATATTACACCTGCCACCACCTGTGATCGACAGTTTTGCGCCACATCGCGAATTCTTTTCCAGGATCAAAACCCTCTTGCCTCGTTTTGCAGCCGTTGCAGCAGCCATCATCCCCGATGCTCCTCCGCCGATCACTATTACGTCATACTGTTGATTCATAGAGCCTATACTATCATACTCTGCCAGAAATTATAGATAGTTTAATCACTCTAGATTCCCGCCTGCGCGGGAATGACAATACAGAAAAAGGGGCCGACTGCTCCGCAGTCGGCCCTCCTCCTTTTTTTCCTTTGCAGACTGAGTCTTGCAAGACTGTGAACAATGTCTCTTCTCTAACCCTGCTCGCCATCCAACGCATCCATCATCGCATCTAACGTATCTTGATCTATTCTCCCTGTTCTCGGCAAATCATTATCCTTTTGGAATCGGTTTACTGCTCTAACTGTTCTGGGTCCGTAGGTACAGGGTGTTGATGCTATGATACCTTTGTATCCGAGTGTTTTGAGTGCTTTTTGGATCATACATACCTCGTCTCCTGTGTCCCCTCTCTTTATCTCGCCGAGTATGTCCAAGTTGATCAGGGATAGATCGAGGTTATTGGTGGATGTGGGGGTATCTGACTTCAGACCACTGATATATACAACTGTTCCAGTACCAGAACCAGGACCTGTTGCGGTAAATATTGTACCTACTGTATTTGCAGAAGCTCCAACTGCAGTAAAATCAGTTCTCCCTACGGTGCAGATCATGTATTTTTTACCTACCACAATATTATTGGCTAATATAGCAGGAGAGTTTGTACATGTTGTATCGTTTGATTTTTGGATTGTGAAAGTGTCATCTGATTGATCTCCAAAAAATCCAAACCCGTTTTCATCTGTTGGTGATAGGTCTATTTTGAAACTCTTTGTGTATTCATATTTAACAACCCGACCTGGTTGTAATGTGAAAAAATAATCACTTGGCAAGAGTAACTCTGCTTCTCCTGTATTTTTTACATTAATATACGGAGAATTTAGTATAACTAGGCCTAGCGGGTAATTTGCATTAAAATACACGCTAGAAATATAGACTGTGCCCTCTCTAGAGAAGTTGCAACTTTTCCATTTTACTTTTATTTTCTGTCCTGAATTATACACCTCCCCTCCATTCGGACTGATCACCTGAATATGCGGTTTACCATCGGCACAGAGTGCATCCCATTTTGGATCTGATGAGACTGTATTCTTTGGAATGATAGTATACAAACCATCGCTCTTGTCGCGAATTATCGTAGAAAAGTCAGTTATTGGAGCATTTTGATCCTTGTTTACTGATGCTTCAAATGAATAATTCTTTCCTCCAAAAACCCCTTGATAGCGTGATGGTAAATTATTGTTAAAGTTCTCAGGTATTTTATATGAATATTTATAGCGTATTTTATTACCTGCCCGTGACACTATTGTTGCAAACCTATTTGCAGATTCATATCCTGCCATTGGGGGCACTTGGCTATCTGTAATTCTCTGATCTGATCCTGCTAATTGCGTAAATGTGTTTTCGTGGATACCAGTAGTTTCCCATATATAATGAACTGTATCACCTACGGTATATGTTTCTCCTCCGTTCGGAGAAATTACTAGTATTGATTTTTGATCTGTGTCTATAGATTTCTTCACACACTTGAACGTCTGTGCTTTTTGGGTAAAGGGGCCTGCGTTTCCGAATGATGCGCTGGTTCGCCAGGTGGTGATGTTTTCTAGATTGTAGGATTCAAAATTGTTGGTGGTGGGATACCATTTTTGACAGTAAGTTGCTTTGTTGATGTCTGCACCTGATTTCTGATCAGGATCGGATATCCATTTACCAGTGGTGGTGTCGATGTGTTGATTTACTTTTCCCGACCAATACGCAATACGAGGAGTCAGGTCAGTAGATACTACGTTGTCTCGTTCGGTGTAGATACATTTGTAGGATTGTTGACTACTGGTGTAGGGACCACCTCTGTTGCCTCCTTCACGCCAGGTGGTGATTTCTTCTATTTTGTAGGGTACGGCAGTGTTGGTAGCAGGGTACCATTTTTTACAATAGTCACCTTTGTCTAATTCTGCACCTGAATCCCCATCAGGATCGGTGAGCCAGTTACCGTTTGCGTCTGTGTGCTGGTTTACCTTGCCCGACCAGACGGAGATGCGAGGGGTGGGGTCGAGATCAACTTCTTTTTCTTTAATAGTAAAAGTATCATCAGAGAAATCTGAAGCCATCTCATTAACATATCCACCACCGGTATAATTTGAGTATTTTTCTATATATATCTTAAACTTTTTTCCATATGACCAGGAATCAAAGAAGTCACTATCTGCTTTTATGAGAACAGATCCTGTATTTAATACTACACTATTTCCATTCTGAGCCCCGACAACAATTACTCCAGGTCTACGCGGGGTCACACCTTCTTGCGAATAATATGCTATATTTAAAATTAGTTTTTCAGACGGTTCAATATTACAACTAACCCAATTCAAGTTAACTGTTTCACCTCTCGTGTAAACTTCTCCCCCATTCGGGCTCAACACCTTTATTCTGGGTTTGCCATCGGTGAATTGGTCACACCACGGGTCCTGTCCACTGCGCACCTGAGGCGTGACAGTTTTCACAGGAGCAACTGGTTTCATAATTACTACAGGCTGCACACACTCATACGTCTGTATACTGTTGGTGTAGGGTCCACCTGTATTACCTCCATCACGCCAAGTGGTAATAGTTTCTGTTTGGTAAGGAGATACTGAGGTAGTAGATGGATAGAATTTCTGACAGTAGGTCAGTTTGTCTAGTTCTGCTCCTGATGAACCATCACTGTCTGTTTCCCAGGTTCCTTTTTCTAGGTTGATGTGCTGGTTTACCTTTCCTTCCCATACTGCGATACGTGGTATGGGTGACGTCTGTGCGAATGCAGGAAATCCTACGAGTTTTTGTATACTGGGATTAGAATTGTAGAGATTTTCTAATTTCTTGGTTATGGTTTCTGGTTGTTGTTTCTTTTTGATAACTACTTTTGATTTCTTTTTTGGTGCAACTGGTGGGTGCAATTGGATTGCTATGTTGGTTGGTTGTTTTTTCAGTGCAGGCTCCCAGGTGATGGTTGCTGATGCAGTAGTTGTCATAGCAAAAAAACACACTACAATAAATATACTGTTGAGAATAGATGGTTTCATATAGAGATAGTATACTATCTTTGCTAGATTATATACAAGTGCACAACTATGAAACCGAATTAGCAACGTTATAAATCGGAACGAGCACAGACATAAGGAGGAATGCAACAGACATACCAAGAGAGACGATCATAATTGGCTCGATGAGTCCAATCAAAGTATCGACAGCCTGTTCTACTTCACGTTTATAATATATCGCAATCTTTTTCAACATATTTGATATGGTTCCTGTTTCTTCTCCTGTACGAATCATCCAAACGAATACAGAGGGAATCTGAGGAGATTTAGCAAACATATCAGAAATAGCAGCACCAGAACGAACTCCAACGATAGTATCTGCTAGGATTAATTCGAATACTTTGCTCCCCACCACAGATTGAGTGATTTCGAGGGTGCGAACGACAGGGATACCGCTCGCGAGCATAGTAGACAGATTGTCCGCGATACGAGATAAATACATCTTGCGAAAGAGGTTTCCAATAAAAGGAATTTTTAATTTCAGATTATCTGCCCAGATCATTCCTTCTGGTTTGCGCAACTGCCAGCCGACGAGTGCAACGACAGCACCAATCCCTATCAACATCAAAAATCCATAATGCACCAAAATATCAGAGATTCCTATAACGATTTTTGTATATATTGGAATTTCTGAACCTGCATCCTTGATAATTACCGTGAGTTTTGGAATAACTATCACCATCATCAACACCATAACAGTAATAAAGGTAAAAATAACAAAAGCAGGATAAATCAATGCATTTTTTGTCTTTGCCGTGAGCTCGTATTGTCTGTCGAGATATTCTGCCAAGAAATTAAATGTATCAGTCAATTTCCCTGACTCTTCTCCTGCTCGAACCATATTCGCATAAAAATCAGAAAATATTTTAGGATGCTTTCTCATTCCGTCAGAGATCATCTGACCAGATTGGATATCACGAGATATCTGTTCGAGTGCTGATTTCAAAACTATATTATCGGCACTTTCTGCCATTAGATTGAATACCTTTACCGCAGAGACTTGTGCGTCAAAGAGACTCGCAATCTGGCGCGACATAATTACAACATCTTTGAGTTTTACTCTGTTCAAAAACGACAGATTAAAAGTACCAGATCCTTTGTCACTGACTTCTTCGACGGAAACAACGATCATGCCACGAGACTGAAGTGATTCTATTGCTGCAGATTGATTTCCTGCGTCAATGTTCCCTGTTGATTTTACACCTTGTTGTGTAATTGCTGTATAGTGAAATAACATATATTATTGTATTAATGCTGCCAAGTTCTTTTGGTTAGTAGTATACTGCATCGCAGTGTCAACCGTAATGAATCCGCCGCGTACCAATTCAATCAAGCTCGTATTTAAATCTATCATGCCTTCTTCACGATGAGTTTGCAGAACTGTTTCGATCTCGTGGGTGCGGCCTTCGCGGATGAGGTTTGCAACAGCGTTGTTGTTTATCAGTAATTCATACGCAGGTTTACGACCTCCACTGGATACAGGGATCAATCGCTGAGAAAAAATAGCGAGGAGAGATGATGCTAATTGTGTGCGCATTTGGTTTTGTCTCTCTGTGGGGAACATGTCAATAATTCTATCTATAGTCTGTGAAGCAGAATTCGTGTGGAGCGTAGAGATAACGAGGTGACCTGTTTCTGCTATGGTTACCGCTGTTTCAATCGTTTCTTGATCGCGCATTTCACCTACCATAACGACATTTGCGTCCTCACGGAATGCGGCACGCAGTGCAGTTGCAAAATCCAAAGTATCCACCTCTATCTCTCGTTGGTCTACAATTGACTGTTTTGA
Organism: Candidatus Nomurabacteria bacterium; assembly: GCA_031424015.1. Classification (GTDB taxonomy): domain Bacteria; phylum Patescibacteriota; class Minisyncoccia; order Phycocordibacterales; family UBA1006; genus JANPGR01. Next base: position 712 of record JANPGR010000079.1, on the reverse strand, counting down.
ATCGAAAACATATTCGACAGGATTCTCAATCGTCACGATATGCTCACGGCGATTCATATTTACATACTCCAGTAATGCTGCCATTGTAGTTGATTTTCCTTGCCCCATAGGTCCAACTACGAGGAAAAATCCTTGTTTTCGATTCATAAGTTCATACAGTTTAGTTGGCAGACCTAATTCTTCGAGATTACGAATTTTTTCAACAATACGCAGAGACAGTGATATTCTACCGCTCGATACAAATGCATGTCCTCTGACTCGCATTGCGTCTTGGGCATAAGAGAAATCTATTTCTTCACGGTTAATTACTCTCTTTCCTTTTTGCTCTCCAACAAACTCCACGAGGAGCCTGACAACGTCCTCTGTTTGGTAAATGGGTTCTGAGACGAGTTCGAGCAGCTCGCCAGAAACACGCACATATGGATGACGTCCCGCTGAAATATGCACGTCTGATGCTCCGTTTACAGTAATGATTTTCAAAAGTTTTTCTATCATATTTCCTCTTAGTATACCGCACACAACACAGAAAGTACAAAAGTGGATAGTGGAAAGGTGTTCCAAAGAATGAAGGGACCCCGGGCCAAGGCCACGAAGTATCAGGGCTTGAATAAGTTTTATAACTTTTGAAGTGCCTGGTGTCCTGTTTGAGGCGTAGACGCAGTTCTGCCCGGTCAGAAGAAGTTTGTAAAACTTATTTGGGCAGATAGCAGAG
>JANPGR010000078.1:0-7512 GCA_031424015.1 Candidatus Nomurabacteria bacterium | reverse complement strand
TTTACGATTTGAAACTTGCTATTTCTCGTAAAAACACACAAATACTCATTCTCTGTACTGATAGTACAGCTCATTCGTATTTCTGTATTTTTCCTTCGAAATCTCTCTGTTTCAAATTCGTAATCCCTATTGGGATAGGCTTTTATCTAAAAACATCTTTCTGTTGACATTATACTAAATCCGTTTAGAGTATTTGATATAAATATGAAACAACCTTCTTTTGCCAGAATACAAAGCGCTCAACCTTTTGGAATTCGTGGGACACTGGTCTCTGTCGAAGTGGATGTAGTTCAGAATTCTCTCTACAATTTTAGTATTATTGGAGTCCCCGACAAAGCAGTTGAAGAGTCTCGAGATAGAGTTGGAACTGCTCTCAGAAATAGTGGGTTACCATCACCAAAACACGGAAATCAAAAAACAGTTGTTTCACTCGTACCTGCTGAACTCCGCAAAGAAGGTTCTTATTATGACCTTGCAATTGCGATAGGGTTTCTATTGGCATGTAAACATATTTCTGCTGATGTTTCTGGTTCTTTGGTTTTAGGAGAGCTCTCTTTGAATGGAGATATTCAACCCCTAAAAGGAGTTCTCCCTCTGGTTGTTTCTGCAAAAGAAGCAGGAATTTATACAATTTATGTTCCAGAGAAAAACGCCCAAGAAGCATCAGTAGTATCAGGTGTCACTATTTACCCGATTAAACACTTGCGAGATTTAGTAGCTCATTTAGATCTTGTTGGATACAATAATCTTATAGAAAAAGGTCAGCCAGAACCAAAAACATTAGCTCCAACTACAGGGGGTGTTTTGTATAAAAAAACAAAATCACATTATCCAGATTTGGTAACAATAAAAGGTCAAGAATCTGCAAAAAGAGCAATCACAATAGCAGCAGCAGGTGGGCACAGTATCGCACTCTACGGTCCTCCAGGTACAGGGAAAACAATGTTAGCCAGAGCTTTTACTGGATTATTGCCAAACCTGACGATTGACGAGTCTATTAATATTACAAGTATTCACTCTATTTCCGGTACCCTTACCGAACCTGTGATAACTGAACCCCCCTTTAGGAGTCCGCACCATACTGCCAGTTATGTTGCTCTGGTAGGAGGAGGAGCTATTCCTAAGCCAGGAGAAGTAACACTCGCACATCATGGCGTCCTTTTTCTCGATGAATTTCCTGAATTTGATTCTAAAGTATTAGAAGCATTACGACAGCCACTCGAAGATAAAATAGTTACAGTCTCACGAGCTCGAGGAACATTACAATTTCCAGCTCAGTTTATATTAGTTGCAGCATTGAATCCTTGTCCGTGCGGATTTGCTGGTTCTCGGGTAAAAAAATGTGTTTGTACAGAAATTCAACTCAAAAAATATCGTAAAAAGCTATCAGGACCATTGATAGATAGAATTGATCTATGGGTTCCTGTTGAACACATAGAATATAGTGATTTACATGATACTACGAATTCTGGGACGAGTAGTGAAATCGTACGAGAAAAAGTTCAAAAGGTTCGAGAATATAGCAAAAAACGATCACAAGAAAAATCAATAACATATCCAAATAGTTTGATTCAGCCAGGCCAAATAGACAAAATAGGACTAGAAGAACAAGCACAAAAAATTATGATTTCAAGTGCTGAAAAGTTAAGACTCTCTCCGCGTGGATATCACAGAGTTCTACGTATTGCGAGAACAATAGCAGATTTAGCTGATTCAGAACAAATCCTGGACATACATATACTAGAAGCTCTCCAGTATCGACCGAAAGCGCCAATAATTGACTAATTCTATATTATGTTTTGTAATAATTATCCACTTCAAACTACTTGATTTTGGGGTAAAAATATGTAGAAATAGTATAGTAGACGAGAGAGTTATATCTCTTTGCCTATCAAAGTCGTCATTAATATTAATATCAATACATCGTATTTATATGTCAAATTCATCAGCAAAAGGAAATGCAGTAGTTACTGGACTTATCGCAGTTGCAGTAATTATTATCATCATCATTATTATCGTAACTGGAAAAAAGAAAGGAACAGAAGAAATGCCAGTTGAAACTACTCCAGCAGTAGAAGTAGCTCCAGTAATGGAACCAACAACAACTACTACTGAAATAGCACCAGCAATGGAAGCTACAACAACAACTACTACCGAAGTAGCTCCAAAAACTAACTAGTCAGCCAGTCTGATATAGAGTTCGTTTAGCAAAACCACCTAGTATTAGGTGGTTTTGTGATTCCTTGTGTTTTTGTACTCTTGTGGTATTATGATGCATAGAGTATTTCGTCTGGATTTGGGGATTGTTGCTTTCTCGCATTACCCATGCTTCTCCCCAGCCGAATCTGAGAAAGCACGTGTATCAACACAATTATTATAAACACAAAGTAATCAACACTATCTATGGCTAAAAAACAAACAAAAACAATTAAACTCGTAGTTCCAGGAGGTAAGGCTGCTCCTGGTGTTCCACTCGGACCAGTCCTCGGAGGTGCAGGAGTCAACATCGGAGAATTCATTAAACAATTCAACGCAGAAACAGCCAATAAAAATGGAATGCTTATGAATGTTGTTTTGACAGCATATGATGATCGTTCTTTTGAATACATCATAAAATCCAGTCCAATGTCAGCCCTGATCAAGGCTGCAGCAGGAATTGGAAAGGGTGCGAGTAAAAACCGTACTCAAACCGCAGGAAAACTAACAACGGAACAGGTGCGTGCAATCGCTATGGAAAAACTCCCAGATAGTAATGCAAATGATGTAGAAGCTGCAATGCAAATGGTACGCGGAACAGCTCGATCAATGGGTGTAAAAATTATTGATTAATCTATCGAAATATAACAAAATCAAAAAACCTCCTTTTTCTAAGGAGGTTTTTTGATTTTGTTATAACGTTACTAATAATTTATAAAGTCTTTTATAATTTCGTTAGGAACTAAAACTTCATAATAAGGCATAGATGAGAAAGTTTGTGAGCCAAGCTCTTTTGTTGGAATAAGGATAACAATTCCATTTGATGCAATTCGGTAGGTATGGTTTATTAATGCCTCTTTTGTTAGTCTTGATCCAATTTCGTTTTGTAGAGAGAACCTCTCCGAGAGAGTTTTCATTACTGAATTTGTAATAGGTGTTTCATATCCTGACGTAAAGAGTGTTGTATAGTCTATTGGATCTTTTTTATCTATTCCTATAACAGTAAATACAGGAGTAGTATCAATAGTTTGTGTGACTGTTGATAAAGTAGCAAAGAGAAAATCATCAAAAACCCTTGGTTCATAGGTATATTCAATGGTTCCTAGTGTATATGTTGAATTTACTTTTTTTGCAAATTCTAATGCTTGGGTCGAAAGAATAGTATTTGCTTCTTCTTTTTGGGTTTTTGGAATTGTGATCACAACGTCTGAGTCAGAGTCAGAATCAGTAATAATTTGCTTTTCTAGAGAGGAGATAGAGTAGTAATTATCATCATCTGGATCTGGCTTATTTGAAGGAGATTTTTTGTAAAAAACAAAAAAAACTACCAGTACTATTACAAGCAATATACCTAGTACTATATAGAGATTTCTTTTGGTTTTTAGTGTACTGAGTTTTTTGAGGAATGGTTTCATATACTCATCACTATACCATATAATGTAAATACAGAGAATAATGTGGATAAATCTCTACAGAGGGCAGTCTAGTGTAGTATACTAGACTAGGTCAAAACCATTATTAGTTATAATTATATATAGTTTATGATATCAGTTTCAGAAATCAGCTGGAGAAATTACGCAATAGAGTCTTTTTCTGCGTTTTTCTTGGCTTTTATGTATTTCCTACTTTTACTCCGTGTTCCAGGCACTCTTATTCACATTTTTATGTCAATGGTTTTAGTTACAATTTTTATTGTTTGCAAAAAACACATTCTCGCATTTGGTAATCCGGTTGTTACTGTAGCTATGATTGGGCTCAGAAAAATACATTGGTATGCGGGCTTGGCAATAGTATCATTGCAACTTTGTTTTGCTAGTTTGGCAGGAGTACTCGTTAGGTCTGCTTTTGATGTTTCTCGTATGGGGAGCATCGAGAATTTTACAAAATTTAGCTGGTCAGCTAGTGCCGCAGAAGCCATTGGAGGATTTTTGCTAGTTGCTGGAATATTGGCTATGGTAAATAACCAAAAAAATGACAGCACTGTTGTAACAACGGAATTTAGTCTTTTAGTAGTTGCGTTTGTATCAATGATAATTCCTGCCCTTATTGGTTCTATTGGAGTGGTAAACCCTGGGAGCGCTTTTGCTCTCGGACTCTTTAGAAATATTACCTATGTTATTTCTCCTATAGTTGGAGGTATTTTGGGCGGGTTGTTTTATTCTGTTGTTGTTGATGAACAGAGTTTTCGATCACTCCTTAAATAATTATTAGATTATTATTGCGTTACTTATGAATTTTATTTCAAAAAACAAAAAACCAATCATTATTATAGTAGTTGTAGTTATTGTCATACTACTAGTTATATTACTAATCAAAACAGGTAAAAAATCAGACACAACAAATGGTGATGTACAAGCTCAGATTGAAAACTCAAAAGAGTTAAAACCTTTCGTTGATTCTCCTAGGAATAATTTTACCAAGGGTAAGTATTCTCTGAATACCAGTAAATCAAAAGTTAATTGGAAATACGGAACTCTATCAGGATCAATTCCTGTCAACTCTGGAAAACTAGAGGTTCTCGATAGTGGTCGCATAGCCGGATTCAATGTAGATTTACAGGTGTCAAAAATTCAAATGAACAACCCTGACAAATCAACACTTGATATGATCACAACCAAGATATTAGATATATCAAAGTACCCTACAGGGTCTATGACTGCATCTACTGTTTTGCCAAATACGGTTGATAGTGCATTTTCTGTTGCGTTTTCTCTGTCAGCAGCTGGCAAGTCAACTTCAGTTGCAACAGGTATGAATGTATCTGGTACACCAAATAGTGTAAAAATTAGTGGAGAAACAACTCTCGATCCAAAATCATTTGGATTCCCTGATTCAAAAGATACTCTCGTGATATCACCTGAATATATTTTCGAAAACTAATTATATATAATATTCACAAAACCCACCCTTATGGTGGGTTTTGTTGTGTATATTTGAATATCATTTTTTTCTGAATAGTAGTACACTACACATATGAAGACAGTTTGTATACTTCACGATTCATATTCGAGCAGTAATGAGCCTTGGATAGTTGCTGTCGCTGACCAATTGCGGGTTCGTGGCAACACTGTTTTCACTCCTAATTTTCCTACACCTATAGGCCAAGATTACATAGCGTGGAAACATTTATTCCATAACTCGTTCGAATCACTAGATTCCCATTCGATCATTGTTTGTGTCGGTGTTGGGTGTGCTTTTTTGTTGCGTTATTTGCTTGAATCTCATGATATATCTTTTGATAGGGTTGTTTTTGTTGCTCCGTTTATTCAGTCAATTTCATCTACATCAGAGAATATGGTTGCGAGTAGTTTTTTATTATCCCAATATGATTGGGATGATTTAAACAATAGAATCAGGGACGTTGCTGTATATGTTTCCTCTAACGATTCTCTGGTGCCAAAGTCTCATTCTCTGTATGTTGCGACTCAACTAAGAACGAGACTTGTCGAAGTGACTAATATGGGGCATTTTCGAGCTATAGATGGAGTGAGGGATTTTCCTGAAATTATTTCCGCAATAGAGAGTTTGACCCCAATAAAACAAAATAACCCAAAAGAAGATGAGGTTAAAATCCAAGTAGAATTACCAAAAGCTATAGTGACCTCTGTTGATGTAGTTCAAAATATATCCAATATACAAAATGTAGAAACATCAAAAAAAGAACCTGTCATGACAAATATAAGTTTTGTACGAGCAATACCTGTATTAGAGATACATAAAAAAAATGCGATTATTAACAAAATGCCACATTCAGAATTTGAAATTTTTGATAACGAATCTGTTCCTGTAAGCCCAGATAAAAAAATACCAATTTCAGTAGTAGAATTACAGTCTATACAAGCACCTAGTATAGGGATTCCCCACATTGCCCAGACACTAAAAGAAGAGGAGATAAAGAAAATTCAACACTCTTTGGTCCAAGATTTTTCACAGTCACTGATCAACGCTAACCCTGCAGAAGTAGCGAGTACTCTCAAAGACTATCGTGAAGGGAAGGAAATAGAAGAAGAAATAAAAACAGTTTCTAAAAAAAGATTTCTTATTATCTTTTTTACTGTTGTAATACTTTTTCTCGGTTTTTATTTTGTATATATAGGATATACACAGAGTAAACCAATAGCCATAATTGAAACCCAAGAAAGTATTCCACTACAAGCAAAAGATACCAAAGAAATCTCTTTTGATCCAAGCACTACGATTAGTGGGGATATAATAAAAATTATTCGCAAAAATATGGCACGATTTACCATTTCAACTGGTGATATTGGGATTGTTTCTCTTTTTAACACAAAGAACAACGCAGTTTTTTCAACTTCAGATATATATACTATTCTCTTACCGAATACTACAAAAAAACTTAGCCCACTATTGCATACTAACTCTGTTGTAGGAGTGATAAAAGATGAAATAGGATTTACCCCATTTATTGTTTCACGTGTAACCTCAAAAGAGTCGCTCGTTAATACTGTAATAAAAGAAATAGAATTATCTATTCCTGAAAATATGATAGAATTCTTTTCACCTGAATATACGGGCGATAATAATGAAAAACAAATATCGATTATTAACCGCATTGTAGGAAATCATCAGGTTAAGGTATTTGTACTCTCTCCAGAAACCGATCTATCTACTATGCCTCAAGATAAAGAAAAAATATTGCCTGAATTAATTAACCCAGAAAAGCCTACCTCAATACGTCTCTTGTCAGCATCTCAGCAAAAAGGTATGTATATTGCTAGTGATTCACTCTCATTTGATCTAGATGCTCCTATTTTGTCGGAAATACTGATTAATGTAGGAGATACACTCATATTTGAAAATACAAATATGTCAAAATTATTAGAAAAACGCTACTCTATTCGCGTTATCGAGTCGGCTACTCAATCTAACTCTGTAGTCGAGTATAAAACAAAGACAATCAATCTTGATTCTGTCCAAGAATTAGTGCGGCGTGTTGGTGATACTGTCTACGATACAGAAAACCTCCTTACGAGCAGCCTTGTTGCAAAAAAACAACAACAAGAACTTTTTTCCTATAGTATTGCGAATGGATCACTACTCATTATTACTGGTGATAGTAAACATATTCCCGCTATTGTGCAGGCTTATCAAGACACAGAAAAGAAACAATAGAGCGAGAGCCTACCCCTATAGATAACACTGTAGAGGTAAAAGCAGTATTTTCTAATCACTCGATTACACCCAAATGGTATCATTTCTCCGACGAAAAACTAGCGAATAATTTCTGTTTTGCTGCTCGCATTGCTGATGCTGATGCGGCATGACTCTGAATCTTGAGCTTTGCTTCCAGTATGT
>JANPGR010000077.1:0-19980 GCA_031424015.1 Candidatus Nomurabacteria bacterium | reverse complement strand
CTCGCAGGTGCAGGAACATTCGGAGCAACACTCACCGCTGGAACAGACGTAACATTCACCAACACTCCAGCAGGATTAACCGCAACCATCACAAGAAACTCTGCAACTACTGCAACTATCGCTTTGACCGGAACAGCAACTACTCACCTGACTGCAAACGATATCGCAAACTTCACGACTACCTGGGCGAACAGTGCATTCATCGGAGTATTGGCAGCAGATGTAACCGGATCAACTAAATCAGACTACATTGTTGATTTCGCTAACCAGCCATCGATTGTATACGCAGGATCATTTATCGAATCAACTGCAAATGATGGAACAGTTTTAGGATCGGTTACTGCAACACTGACAGGAGATACGTATGCAACCCCACTCGGTACCGTACATGCAGGAATTGCCAATGTACCAGCAGGCATGACAGCAATTATCACACGTACTAGTGCAACGGTTGCAACTCTAACATTAGCAGGTAGTGCTACCAATCACGTGACCAGTATTAGCAATCTCACCATCGCATGGCAAAACGGAGCATTCACCAATACTACAGCTAGTAATGTCACCAACAATGCAAATGCAACCTTGGCTATTACATTCAATGCACAGCCATCCATCGCATGGTCAGGTAACTTTACCGAAACACTCGCAAATGACGGAAGCGTCACAGGATCTCGAACAGCTACGCTAACAGGAGACACCTATACCGCAGGAGTCGCAACATCATCACCGTTCACACTAGGAACACATTACACTGTCGCAAATATTCCAGCAGGATTGACAGCAGTTGTTACAAAAACATCAGCTACCGTGGCTACGGTAACATTGACGGGAAATGCAACTGCACACACCAATGTTAGTGATATATCAAACGTAACGATTACATTCTCAAATGGCGCATTTGTAACAACACCAACAGCAAGCAACGTAACAGGATATTCTGACGCTATGGGTAGTGTAAACTTTAACGATTCAGCATCACTGTCATATAGTGGAGTATTCACTGAAAGTTCACCGACATCAGGAAGCGTTTCAGGATCACGTGTCATTACATTAACAGGAGATACCTACGCAGCAACCCTGACCGAAGGTACCCACTATACCCTCACCAATAAACCAGCAGGACTGACCGCTGTGATGACACGCACCTCTGCTACCGTTGCAACCTTGACCTTTACCGGAAATGCGTCACCACATTTGTCAGGGAATACGGTAACTGCACTGGGAATTACTTGGTTGAACACAGCATTCGTTAATACAGCAGTTGCGACAAATGTCACAAACTATACAGATAGTAACGGTGTAGTAATCTTTACCGACCCATCAGGGGTAGTCTCTGCAGGAACAATTGCATACTCGACTACTACATTCGTAGAAAGCAATATCAACAATGGATCTATTACCACAACATCAACAGCGACATTGTCAGGAGATACCTATGTAACAATACTGACATTGGGTGGAAATGTGTTGGTTACTAATATACCTAGTGGATTGACTGCTTCGATAACGAGAACATCATCAACAGTTGCAACAATTGGTCTCACAGGATCAGCAACAGCACATGCAAATGCAAACGATATTGCTAATCTGAAGGTTGATTTCCAGTTAGGTGCATTTAACACAGGATTGGTGGCAACCAATGGAACACAATTATTCAGTATCGACTTTGCAGATCCTTCATTGACAGCTTCGATTGATTACAATGTTACGACATTCACTGAAAATTCAAACAACAATGGAACAATTTCTGGAAACATAATTACTACATTGGTTGGGGGTGCAGATACCTTTACCGCATCGGTTGCTAATGCAGCAACGTTCACTTCTGGAACACATTACACATTGTCAGGTGTGCCAGCAGGATTAACTGCGGTAGTGACAAAAATAGATGCATCACATGCCAGCATAACTTTGACCGGAACAGCAACAGGAGAAAATGCAAACATCGGTACAGGTACTTCTACTGCAGTATCAATAGTATGGAATGTTGCAGCGTTCACACTGGGAACCTATGACCTGACCAAGAGAACCAAAGCACTCACCGCAGAATTCATCGGAACAACTTCTACAGATCCTGATCTTGATGGATTTGCAGAAGCAACATTGTCATCAAAAGCAGGTGGAGACATCAATAACGACACAATACCAGACAGTACACAATCGAGCGTCTCAGCATTCCCAACTACAGATACGTCAGGATTCAATGGAGTTGCAGTGACCTCGGGTACTTGTAATGTGGTACGAACACCAACACCAACACCACTCGCAACATCTGAAACAGGTGGAACAGCAGGAGGTACAGACACTTCATATAACTACAACCAAGGAGTCCTCGATTATGACCTACAGTGTGGCAATCCAGGAGATTCAGCAACGGTAGTAGTATATATGGATGCGGATTATACCAATGCAACACCAATCAGTTCTGCAGCATGGGTATTCAGAAAATGGAATGGAACCACATGGGCACCTATGACCCCTCAGCCAACTATTGGAACTGCATTATCAGGAGGAGTCACCGTGACAACCATTACCTATACCCTGACAGATGGTGGTGTAAATGATACCGATGGAATTGCTAACGGAGTAATATCCGATCCATTTGGTCCAGGTGCGTCAGTCGTCAACTTTAGCACACCGTCTCAAACAGTTGCAGAATCTAGTGGTACTTCTACCGTAACTCTCACCATTCCTACCACTATTGGTGCAAACGCAACAATACCATTCACCGTAGGAGGAACGGCAACAGCTGTCACAGATTACACTATAACCGCTAGTCCAGCAGTAATCACTGCAGGTCAGTTAACCACTACGGTAACCGTAACAATAGTTGACGACACCACAACCGAAGGTGATGAAACAATCACACTGACCATGGGAACACCTACCAACGTAGTCCTAGGAACAGTTACTACTCATACTATAACCATTAGTTCAAATGATGCAGTGGCCGTAGTTTCTAGTGGTGGAGGAGGCGGCGGTGGAGGTGGAGGAGGAGGAAGCCCAGTAAAATCTACCCAGAGTGCGTATTCATGTATCGTCTCGACTTCAAAGACAAACGTAGCAAAGGGAGAATCATTCAGACTTGACGTAAAAACAATTCCATCAGTATCAGAATTCGTATACAATGGAAAAACATACAAGTCAGGAACCGGATTTATCATCAAACCAGTAAAATCTGCTCTGTACAAAGCAACAATGTCAAATGGAAAGGTAAATTGTACACCAGCAGAAGTACGAGTTGACAATAAATTGATTCCAGGAGTAGTACAAAAAACTACAAATAATACTAGTGCTTCATGCCCAATAATATTTAAACCACTGAAAAAAGGCCAAAAAAGCACAAGTGTAAAGAAAATGCAAGAATTCTTGAAAGCAGAAGGATATTTTGCAGGAATTCCTGACGGATATTATTGGACCTCAACAATAGATGCAGTCAATAAATTCCAAATAGCACAAAAAGTTGTAACTGATGCGAATAACAAAGGACTCTTTGGTCCTTCAACCGCAAAAGCAGCTAATAGGGTATTGTGCGCAAGATAAGACTTAGATTCTTATAATAAACAAAAAACCCACACTTTGTGTGGGTTTTTTGTTTGTTTTTACCAAAAAAGGGTTCTGTATAGGGGTTTTCCACAAGATAATACACAGTTTTTGAGGTTTTACCTCGTGAAAAAGTAAGAAAATGATATACTGACAATGTTCTAGTCTTTCTGATTTTCTGAACATTCCCGTATGGCCTTTACAGACTTTCATTGCTTTTTGATTGAGTATATTCCTAGTAATTTGAAGGAAGTTTTTTATTCCCATAATTTTTACTGTGTATGAGTATCTTTTCTTTGATAAATCGACCATCTCCTGATATTTGGGGTTCTGATACGATGCCGGATATATATAAATATGTTCGCAATAATCAATGGGGGATTCGTTTGTTGGGGTGGTTATATTTAGTAACATTTTCTCTTGTTATCGTAGGTTATGTAAAATTTCTCAATATAAGTAGTTGGTATTGGGTATTTTTTTCATTACCAATGTTCATAATGCTTCTTAACAGACTACCGAGATATATCTATCAGACAAAATATAGGCAATTATCTAGAGAAAAGCACGAGAGGTTTATTTCTGCTTTTTGGAAAAATAATGATATACCTGATGTAGATGTTTTTTTGCCATATGCAGGAGAAGACATTGGTGTGTATGAAATTGTGATTCAAAAGTCTCGTGAGATTAACTATAAAAACAAGCATATTTACCTACTCGATGATAGTAATAATCCAGAAGTTATACGATTGGCGGAACAATATAACTGCATTCACCTACAGCGACCAAACAGAGGGGAATATCGTAAATCTGGAAACCTCCGCTATGGGTATGACCACAGCTCGTCACCTTTTGTTGTTGTGTTTGATGCTGATTTTATCCCACATCCGGATTTTTTGAATCATACAGTTCCTTATATGGCCTCTAGTGATTCTATGGGGATTTTGCAAACGCCACAATATTTTGAACAAACACATCACGTCCACAATAGGTCTTTTGTCGAGTTTGGTGCTGCTAATGTGGTGGAATTATTTTATCGAGTAGAAATGCCTTCCAGGGATAGGTTCGGTGCGACCATGTGTGTCGGTACATCAGCCCTCTATCGTCGCGCTGCAATCGAAGCGGGGGGTGGGCCACCTCGTGTATGGGGTACCGAAGACGCCAGACAAGGGCTCTTGATCCAACGATATGGGTATACGGTTCGTTATTTACCCCTTGTATTGTCTATTGGTGTATGTCCAGAGAATCCTCAGTCCTATTTTTCTCAGCACAATAGATGGTGTACAGGGTCTATTCATATGGTGTTTAGTCATTTTTTATGGAAATCAAAATTGAAACCATTTGGAAAATGGATTTACGTTACCAATGGTTTATTTTATATTTCAGAAGCATTATCTGTTATTCTCTCTTTTCATTTGTTGGTGTTGTTGTATTTCGAAGGCAAGGAATTGCAAATTATTAATGTAAAATGGTTTATAGGATATATTATACTACGATACTTTGTAGAACGGGTTGTTAAAATTTACCCAAAGAGACTCGGAACAACCATAGCTGGGATTTTGCAAATCTATACATATATCTATACTCTCGGAGAGCTCATCCGTGGTAAAAAACCTGTATGGAAACCCGCAGGCCTAAAACATACCACGATAGACAAGCGATTCATCACAACTGTTCGTATTGCTCATATTTTTTGGTGGACGTATGCTTTTAGCTTTTTAGCTGTACTTATAACTCGTACAGAATTACTCTATAACTATAATGCCTATTTTTTGATTTTTTGGGTTTTGACAGTGTTGATCAGGCACGGAATATTTATTTATTCGATGCAGAGTTGGATTGCGAGAAAGAGGCGTGAATACATTTCTCTCAGAAAAGACAGGGATTTATATCACAATAAAATTTGGTATGAATTACAAAAAATATCTGGCCCAGTCTTTTTATCATTATTACTTTTATTTTCCTGTTACCATATTACTAATAATATAATTCAGCATATTTTATGAGTAAAAATTTACTAATCCACTAATTCTTTTATTAATACAATACACCCATATTTCTATGAACAATCTCAGACACCTGTTCCACAAGTTTATCGTAATCATTATCCTGGGTTTTGCCCTATTGGGGGCGATCGTATTGGGATATTTTCTCGACAGATCCTTTGTTCGTCCGACACAAACCATTGTTAGTTGTGCAAATGGAGCAAAATTTCCTATAGACACAAACCTCTCAGAGAGAGACCAGGATCAATCATTATTAAAATCATGTTTTTATCTCCAGGAATTAGATAATAAAACAAAAGACATTGTATCATTGCGTGACATAGTAAATATTATGTTGCGTATCGATGATGCTGCAAAGGATTATGTAGAGCAAAAATCCATAAATCCAAAAGACCCAAACCAGAATAACATAGCACCTCTGTGGCCTGCTGATCATAACCCTAAAAATGTTGCATTATTCTGGCTTCATGAAAATTTTCCTCAATATGAAAAACAAGTCCTCTATTATTATTTAGAAACATTCAAAAATATTGATGATGACCGACTGAGTCAAACATTTTCAGCTCAAGAATCTGTATATGACAAGACTTCTGAATATCGAAAATCGAGCAGATCCTATGATTCCTACCGAAAAATAAAACAACCCAAAGACGCAATAGCACAAATTTATCGAGATGTTATTAATACAAATTCGAGTACTAATATTTTGTATAAAATAGAAGACATCATAGGATACTTATCACCATATGACATCTCAGAAAAAGGAGAATTGATCGAGAGAAAGGGGATATTACTACCGAGACAAACCATAGAACAAATCTATAATCGATATGGTTTTGGCGAGACCGATTTCGCCTTTGGTAACAATGATAATAATGTGGTAAATAGTAGAACTCAGGGTATGCGTAGATATGCAGAGATGTTGGCGTATAAAAATTCTCGTAATATCATCCCGGTATCAGAAAAAGATTATGCAGAGTTAGTAGAGCGAGAGAGGTATATTATAGATAAAAATGCCTCCACGTATTCAGGGTTTGTTCGATATACAGTTGTTATTGTTAGTTATATTGCTTATGTTGGATTGATTGCGATTGCTCTGCGTTATGTTACTCGTAATTCTAAAAAGCCTGAAATACAAACGATCGAAGAATCGTCCACTCCAAAAAAGACAAACACTAAATTCTATTCGCCAGATAATCAACTAGAATAATATATGAATAAAAATCTTTTTACTCAACAATCTTTTTTTTGTGCTGTGTTTGTTGCACTCGTGTTGCCTGGATATATATATGCAGAAGATTTCCCAGCTAATGGTAATGTGTGTCAGTATTGTGATACGTTCCCAATTGGGAACAATTCTAGAATCACAGTATCAAAATCTACCAAGACTGAATCAGAATTACAAAAACAAGCAGATCTAGCTGCGAGTAAAATTATATGGAAAAAACCAAAAAAGAACACAGGAACTAATATTCCAAAGCCAACAGAAAATAATACAAAAGCAGTGACTTTGCTGCCTATAGATATCGTATTCTCAGAATATGCCTCATCAGGTGGGGGTTCGGCACCTGATGTGTTGGGAGATATTGCTTATCGGTCACAACAATTTTCCGTTGCTCTGGCCAGAGTTATGTCTACAGGGTATGATTTGGCGCAGATTAGCAAGGGGATATTGTCAGAACAGAGACCTACGACATTAGCCCAGGTAGATATCTATCTGTCTCGTATTAACAAAGGAATGCACTGGTATGAAAAACGAAGCAATGAACTCAAGGTTCAGACAGATTTGCTCTATTACACAATTGATAGCTCGAAATTCTCACAAGCAGAAAAACTAGCAATAAAAGCACGAGTTAAATTCCTCTTGCTCGACGCAACCGAAACATCAGCATTAAAAAAACCGCTGTCAGGTCCAGTATACGCTCTGCGTAATTTCTATAATGACATAAAAACAAAAAACAATATATTGATCTATAAAAATTCAACCTACAATTTTTCTGGAACAGAGCATATCGCAAAAACAAAAGAACTCGACATGCAATTCCAAGGGTGGATACAAGACAAAGATGCAACATTATCAAAACTAGATACAAAATATAGATTGCAAATACCACGCACTCTCGCTATATTCCATAGATATTTAGACTAAGAACCTGTCAAATAACCCATAGTGAACCCTCTTCACAAGAAAAATAACGACTGAAAGGAGTATATTTCCCGACAGGGGAAGAAAAGCGCCGTAGGACGCGTGGGTGAGTCTTGGGTTATTGGATGGGTTCTAAGAATAAAAATAACACCATATTTGGTGTTATTTTTTCATCTCACTGAGTTTGGTGAGCGCTTCACGGATGCGTAATTCCAGAGTGGTTCCTGTAAATGTGTGTTCCTGCATCAGATAAGCAATATCTCGAGATTGATATCCCATTGATATGAGTGCTCCGACGAGCTCGCTCTCGAGTGTTTTCCTGGTTGTTTCGAACGAGAGTTTTTTGATTTTTTCTGACAGATCTATACAGATTTTTTCTGCGGTCTTTTTGCCAATACCGGATAGGGTAGTGAGGAATTGGATGTCTTTGTCGGCTATGGCTGTTCCCAGGGTGGACGGGGTTGTGGTCGACAATATTCCGAGCGCGGTTCTGGGTCCGACACCGGATACACTAGTCAGTATTTCGAATAACTCTCGTTCGTCGCTCGTGCTAAATCCAAACAGATCGAGCGCGTCTTCACGGACAACAGTAGTGATATACAGAGAAATCGCATCTCCTGGTGAATATGCCTCGCTCTGGGCTACGAGCACTCTGTACCCAACCCCGCCACTGGTCAGAATAGTGATGTCTTTGCCGCTTGTTGATGCATGGAGGATAGCCCCTGTGATATATCCGATCATAGTACTATTAGTATATCATAGATTTTGGTTCTTGCCTTTTACTAGAGAATATGATAGTGTCATAGGTATATGTCAGCAACTCTCTCAGCAATTGCACACTTTCCAGCAGATATCCAGTCGCGTAGCGAACTCGATATTCGTACTGGGGATACTATCCGCGTACAGGTAAAAATCCCTGAAAAGGGTGGCAAATTCCGACTCCAGGCATTCGAAGGCCTCGTTATAGCACGCAAACACGGTCGCGAAGCTGGTGCGACTATTACTGTTCGCAAGGTTTCTCATAGTGTCGGTGTCGAACGCGTATTTCCACTCTATTCTGCGAGCGTAGAATCATTCGAAATCCTCAAACGTTCACGCGTACGTCGCAGTAAACTCTACTACATTCGCACAAAGGTTGCTCGTGAAATCCGTCGTAAAATGCGTAATTTTGTGGCATATGTTGCTCCAAAATTGGCAGAAAAGATGGACGCAGGATCAGAAGAATAATCCAACAGAACATAACATTCAGAATACAAAACGGCAAAAGCTTCGCTTTTGCCGTTTTGTATGCACCCTATTCGATATCCAGAGCCAGAAATCTATTGACATCCTATAATACGGAGAGTATAATAATCTAATTAAATAACCAAAATAAAAACAATAACAATGAAAAAAACAAACAATCGCGGGAGAAATCCCAAAACCCAAACCAGTGGCACCAATGACGGTGGCTACATTTGGGTAGGCTAAGAGGGGCTTTGCCCCAAACATCTGCTTATTTTCCCCAAAAATTACAATTTGTAATTGAGGAGGAAAATAAGTAGGTGTTTTTTTATGCAGTATATAAGAGCCTATCCCAATAGGGATTACGAATTTGAAACGCAGAGATTTCGAAGGAAAAATACAGAAATACGAATGAACTGTACTATCAGTACAGAGAATGAGTATTTGTGTGTTTTTACGAGAAATAGCAAGTTTCAAATCGTAAAAGCCTTGTGTTCTTTTATAAAAGGCTGGTGCCTATGGGGATAGGCTCTAAATCTTTTTTCAATAAATTTACCCAATAATACAGGTCAGAGTACTTGATTTTTTTCTGGAATAGGGTAGTGTAGGTTTTTACATAATAAAAACCGATAAAAATGAAACAAAATTTTGTAACAAACCTCATTGTGTTATCCTATCTGGATGAACACAATATCGTTCGCGTTATTTTAAAATAACAAAATGCGAACCGAACAAACGCAAAAGAAGAGTATGCTCTTCTTTTGTGTTCTTTTTTAACTCTTTATTGTTCTGAAATAAATCTGTTATTCAGTGATATTTGTTATGTTTTGTAGCGACTCCTCTATTTCTTTGAGTTTTTTCAGGATTTCTGGGTCTGGGTTTTCGATTTCTTTTTGACGCAGGTCCTCGAGTTCACCTAATATTGTCGCGATGGTGTGTTCTATTTCGACGCCAATATCATCTGAATCCACACCAATACCATGAGATTTTTTCACGAGGTCCAGGATCACGTCCTGCAGGGCTTCTATTTTCGCACTGGTTTCTCCTGATTTGTGACTGCCTTTGTGTTCGAGTTCGTCCAGATAGGTCAGGAGAGGGTCAATACCCAATTCTGCCTGTTCATCAGAGAGTTCTTTTTTACTAGATACATCTCGGCTCTTTTGTGGTGCGGGTGTTTTGAATATGTGATCGTGTGGATCTACTCTGTGTGTTTTTGATTCAGATTCCAGATGTTCATCGGGTAGTCCATCCTCGAGGTCGATAACAGACTGAATTTCGCTCAGTGATGTCATTCCCGAGAGTACTTTTACGATTGCGTCTTCGGTAATGGATAGTAACCCCTGACGGTTTGCCACCATACGGACTTCGCGTTCGCTAGGGGATCCCTCGAGGAGTTTTTCGAGATCATCGTTCATGGTGATTGCTTCGAATATCCCGATGCGTCCATGATACCCTGTTGGGTACTGATCGCTCGCACCTGGTTCTGATAATTCTATCGACATATCAGGAGTAATTCCGAATCGGGTTAGGTCTTTGCCGTTTTTGATAGCATTGTTGATTATTCTCCTGATGATGTGTTCTTCGGTTTCATTCGGCGTGCGTTTTTTGGCTGTTTCGGGGACGAGTTTCCTGACGAGTCGCTGGGATATAGCCAGACGCAGTACCGATGCCAACATCGATGGATTGACTCCGAGGACCAGCAGACGTGGGATAATGCCTGCAGCGCTGTTGGTGTGTATTGTCGATAGTACGAGGTGCCCTGTCTGTGCGGCCTGGACTGCTGTGGTGGCTGTTTCTGTGTCGCGGATTTCTCCGACCATCACGACTTCGGGGTCTTGGCGCATTGCAGCGCGCAAGCCCGAGAGGAAATCATATCCCTTTGTGTGGTCTACCTGGGTTTGCTGTATTCCTGCCAGATGATATTCGATCGGGTCTTCGATGGTGATGACTTTGATCTCGGGGTCATAGATCGACTGGAGGAAACTGTACAATGTGGTTGTCTTTCCTGACCCTGTTGGTCCTGAGGTGAGGATGATTCCTTCGGGTTTTTCTATCTCTGCCTTGAATATCTCGAGGAGGCGGGGTTCTATGCCCAGTTTTTCGAACGATACGGTCAGGCCACGTGGGTCCAAAATACGCATCACGATGCCTTCGCCGTAGGGCCCCGGGATACTCGATACGCGGACTTCTATCTGTGTTTGGCCATAAGTGATGGTAAATCTGCCGTCTTGGGCGTCTTTTGTCACCGTGAGTTTCATTCCTGACAAAATTTTGATACGACTCGCGATCTGATGTGCGACATCGGATGGGAACTGGATAATATCTGCCAGTATTCCGTCGACGCGCAGTCGCAATCTAACGAAATTTTCCTGAGGTTCGATATGTACGTCAGATCCACCCAGTGCGATCGCACAGCCCAGGACTGCCTCGATGATGCGGCTGGTGGTGCCTTGTTCGCCTGATTGTGCGATGAGTTCACTGATGAGGATTGCTGCATCCGATCCTGTTTTGATCGTTTCGCTGATGTGGGTCAGTGCGTCCGAATGGATATCGACCATTCCTCCATGAGCCTGAATGGTTGATTTCAAATCGCTATAGCGTTCGAGACAGTGATCAATACTCTTTTTCGAAGCCAGATACGGCGTGACAGTATAATCGCGACGCTCTAGGGATTTGATCGTCGCCTGTGCGTCTACGTTGGAGGGTGTGTCTATGGCGACGGATACATTATTGCCACTCGATTTGAATCCTACCACACGGCTGGTGAATGCTTCGCGTTGAGGGATCAGAGACAGCGCATCCATATCGATGGGCATTCCGACCAGATTGACATACGGCATATGCCACATATCCGCAGCACGACGTGCCAACATTTCTGTCTCGGTATCGTGCAGAGAATCGAGCTCTTTGTCGAGCTCGTTGCTGGATCGATAGGGTTTGATTTCGTGGTGCTTTTCAGGTTGTGGAGGTGTGTTTTCCAGGTGTTCTTTTTGGGGTGTTTCTGGTGCTGTGGGGGTTGTAGGGATGAACTCTCGGTAGGTATCAGGAGGTATTTCTGGTGCGATGAATTCTTTTGGTTGTGCTTTGGGTGGTTCCGGATCAACCTCGACAGAGGGGATTTCTGATGATTTTTCTAGTGACGCCTCTGGGAGAGGGTCAGGTATAGTTGCCTCTGGTACTGAGATGTTTGTGTCAGAGACAATAGAGGAGACAGGTGTAGGAGCATCAGCATTCACATCAAACATCATAGCATGACGGGGTTTCTGGATTTCCTGTGTTGCTGGTCCTGTTTGTTCTGGAGTCTCTAATTCACCTGACATTGCAGATCCGAGCAACTCAGAGAGAGATAATTCTCCTGTTCCCGCGTCCACAGCAGTGTCGTCAGTCTGCGCGCCTAGCGGCGCGCCGATAACCCCTTGTACAGAAGTAGAGTTTTGCCCAGATTGATTTGATGTCGCTGTTCCTGTATCGAATTTCATGCTACTATTATACTATCATCTGTGTGATACTGCATCCACAGGTTGCCGCAATATGAGCAATAAATTTGAACCTTTTCCATTACCAGTAGTTCGCGAAGACCTAACAGAGCCTACAAGGTTTGTTTCTCCTAATGAGATTGTCAGAGAGCAAGGTAAAGATTCATTTTCTTGGTCAGAGGGTGTGGATGCGTATCTCGATACTTTGACAGGTGTTGTCAAAAAAGATCCTTGGGCATTAAATATCCATAATATATTACCCTCAAAAATAAAAGACCGCATAGAATCGACCAATGCGTGGAATGTGTTCAAGGAAAAATACTATAACGACCTCTCTGAAAAGATAACAAGAATAGGGAGAACAAAAGGGTATATAAAAAAATGGGATTTAATGCTTGCTGCGATAAAAGAATTAATACAATCAGAAATTTTTGGCTTTGGTGATAGTATAGCTCCTACATTTGCTGAATACACAACGAGTGACAAAGAAATTGCTCGTAATTTAGTACCTCTTGTTTTTTCTGACACAGTTATTTCTAGTTATTGGAAAATATATAAAACAAGAAAAAGTAACGAATACCTCGGAAAAGAATACATGAATAGTGAAAGGGTAGCTGATCTCCATATCGTTGTTTTACAAAATCCAGAATTGAAACAGTGGCAAAAAAAGGTTTTACAAGGTTCAGATAGAGAAACCTTCTTCCATCTAGTTTTACAGGAAATATTTGAAAGCAAAGCATTTGTAGATTTTTTTGATGAAATGAGTACTCTCGAAACCCTTTCCGCAAAGGATGGAGAATATAAAAAAGTAACAACAGAAATAAAAACATTTCGAGAACTCTTTGGTTCTGAAAGAGAGGCAGAATTTATATTAGCAAGTATTAATGCTGATCGAAAGATCAAATAATTGTATGAGTAATTTTGAAATCAAACGATTAGATTCAGATGAAGAGAATTTAAAACCAGAGGATATCTCTTATATAGAAAAGACAAAAGGTGCAAATTTCTTAGAAAGAGCTAAAGAGAAATTAAAGTTTTTACCCATGGCGGGCCTTTTTGGTTTGGGTTTACTTGCTGCACCTAATGTAGCTAGTGCTGCAAAAGACGCAAAGGCTAGTGCGGACGAGGTAGGTTTGGCATTTCTCAAAGCAAAAACAGAAACATCTGCAAAAACAATAAAAACCTCAGGCAATACCTACACTGGCCCTATGCCAGAGCCTTTGTTTGATATTCCTGATGTAGGAGCGGATACGATTGCTCCTCGACCAGGAATTATCAAAGATATGTCAGGAAAATTCTTTTGGAGAAATGACATTGGCCAAGAAACAAGAGAAAAAATATTTTCTTGGGAAGAAAAGATGAATACTGTAAATGATTTATTGGGTGAGGGTGTATTTAATCAGACAATAGACAACTTTAAAAAAGGTTTTTCCTTTAACAAAGGAGATTCGAAATATGATGAAAAAATGCCTGAATATATAAAAAAGTTTTCAGATAAGTTTTACACTGCACATAAAACTGATTTGCAAGATGTGAAATTCAGTCAATCAGACATAGAAACTATTTTTTCTGGTGTTGCTTTGGATTATCCTGGTGTTCTAGAGCTGTTAGAAACACGGAGCACAGATTTCCCAGATCAGTATGATATTGATGAAATAAAAGCATTTCATACGAGTTTCGCTCAAAAAGAAGCACAGAGAAAACTCGCAAAGACAGAAACGAATATTGGTATTCCAGAAAAAGAATTTGCAAAATTAGAATCAGATTTTAGAGAAAATGGTAGAACATTTTCTAGTTCTGACCAAGACCTTTTGGATAAACTCACCCCCGAGCAAAAGCAAAAACTAAAAGAGGCGACAAAATATTATGAAAACAAACACCCAAAGGGCGATGGAGTACAGGAAAAGGCTACAGACAATGGTTACACATCGATAACAGAAGCCGTCCAGGCAAAGACAGAGAAGCTAGACAATCTCCGAGAGCAATATAGAAAAATACATCTAGGTGGTGACCTAATGAGTCCCGAAGCTAATATAAAAGAGATGAGCAGTGACGGTATGGAACCTGCCGAGATAGAGGCACAATTGCGTGATGAAATATCCCGCAAAGGAGCAGACTTGCGTTTGTCATCTGCAGTAATTTCACAATTGAAAAACGATCTGCCGATGTTTATAAAGGCAGCACTGTATGATAATTATGGGGCAAAACCAACAGGCCCCCACGGAACAAATGGTGGGAATAGTAATGGAGTCAAAAGAATAGGGGAGAATGTATTATCACGACAAACAGGTACTGTTTATGGTAAGCCCGTAGAACTCGGTCGAGATACTTCGGGTGCAGAAAAATTCGGTAATGCTACAGAAAAAGTTCTCTATGCAGAAAAATGGAAAGATATAAACCTGATGGCGATTAGACTAGAGAGAGATGTAAACAAGCAAAACTACGATGCTGCAGATGTGTTTCTGGGTAAACACGGTGGCAAGGAGTTACATAAAGGAGCAAAACATACAGAAGTATCCAATCCAGCAGAAGCTACAGCAAGAATGAGTGATATTTATGAGAATTATTTGGGTTCGAGTTGGGGTAAAAAGGTGCTGGTCGCACACTATGCTCGTGCAATGGAATATTTGTATGACCAAGCTGGTATAAAAGAAGGACCAGGATATACTGTAGAAGAGGTAGTATCAAGAATTAGAAATGGAGT
Source organism: Candidatus Nomurabacteria bacterium (assembly GCA_031424015.1). Classification (GTDB taxonomy): domain Bacteria; phylum Patescibacteriota; class Minisyncoccia; order Phycocordibacterales; family UBA1006; genus JANPGR01. Next base: position 4,884 of record JANPGR010000077.1, on the reverse strand, counting down.
AGCTGCATATGAATCTGGTGATTATAAAAAAGCTGCTGAGTATGGAATAGGTATGAGAGTATTAGCTCACAAAGGCACGGATGGTAAAATAAACAAAAAAGGTATGAACACGGCACTGACGGATAATGGTCAATTCGTCATAGATTCAAAAACTGTTACCGAAGGGTCTGATAAAAAAGGAGAATATATGATGACCTTTGTTCTGTCTAATGGTGACTCAAATTATTCCATAGATGCTATGGCAATCGACTGTGATGGTAATTTCCAGTACATAGAGCTCGTTTATAGTTTCCTCGAAAAAGTCGTAGAAAAAACCCAAAACTGGATGCGAAATATCAATACAAAATACCTACAAACAAACACAGAGACGGTGACCAACACAGAAACTGTAACAGAAAAGGAATATGTTCCCGTAAAAGAATATTATTATATGGGTGGTGTGAGATATCAAAATTGTAGTGGTATTTCAATACATGTACAACCGACTTTAAATATTTACAGAAATACAGAATGGGAGAATAAAAATTTCAAACACAGAAAAGAAGCTGAATGGGAACCTCCGGTCTTGAAAGAAATAAAAGTAGACGGTCAAATAGAGCAGCCAACAAAGTCTCGACCTGTTAGGACAGATGCAAACGGTCAAATAGAGCAGCCAACAAAATCAAACAATAATCCCTCTCAAACTAGCGCAAATGGCCAAATAAGTCAGCCGAGTAGACCGGTTAGGACAGGAGCAAATGGTCAAATAAATCAACCAAAAACAGCACCACAAAATACACCCAATCCACCAGGTAGACCAGTAAGAAAAGATTAAGCACGTTACTTGACATAATCTATATATTACATTATAATATAAACTATATGAAATTCATCAAAAATACCCTATTAATTGCAGTTATACTGTTTAGTATTGGTAGCTTACCAGGCGTTGCTCTCGCTGATATCAACAGGGGAGGGGAGTCTTTTTGTAAAGAAATAGCTGATATAGGTATTACAGGTGGTCCTAGGTTTAGTGGAAACCCTAATTTACAGTATAATTCGTCTAGTGAGGAGGATATTACTGTTTTAGGTTTGGCTGCAAATACGGGAGATAATGAAGAAGACGTAAGAATAACAATTACACCACAAACTCCCAATACGTTTTCTAAAACACAGCGATTTATCGTAACCGTGGGCGGAGTTTCAAAAACAGTGACAGCTAACTCAGATGTCCCTATAAAAGTCTCTCTTGTTGATTCTTATGAGATAGACAGAATAAATCTAAGTATTGATGGTTTTACTAGAACACCTACAACTGCACGTGACTATAGTATTATTCCATTGCCTGCTGCTGGTTCTCAGTTCAAATATACGTGTACTCGATCTGTATATGGACAGGCTAATACTTTAGGGACAACTCCAAAGACTACATATTTTGAAGGTGGTTATTTAAACGTATATCGTGTAGAAAAACAATCAGCAGTAACAACATACCCACCGACGATTTGTTCTCAGACGAATGGTTCTAGTTGTACGGGTACAACTACGATACAGCGTGGCGACAGTGCAACCCTCAAATGGAACACAGGCGGACCCGCATTGAATTGTAGCATCTCGCCTACAATAGGTAGCGTGAATGCAGCTCGTGCTGAATACAGCCAGGAGGTATACCCGACACAGAGTACGACATATACATTATCCTGTGATTATCCGTCTGCTTTTCCAGATCTCGATAGACGATCGGTATCTACTCGTGTAATTGTAAACGAGGGCTCTACCACACAACCAATCCTATCAGGTCCGAGCCAGATAATTCTCGGCGAAACCATCCCCTATACTACCAGTAGTACTGGGATGTCATCCTGCAAGCTCCTTATCGTTGGTCCAAATGGATTTGATGACGATGTATCTGTCAGTCCAAATGGCTCGTATTCTAGCTACAGACCTGCATCAGTCGGCACTGTCGCGACACAGATACAATGTCTAAATGCATCAGGAACGCGTATTACCGGTAATACGGTAAATACTCGCGTTGTAGCAAACAATCAATGTGGCCACAACGAAGAGTGGAACAGTCGTACTCAGAAATGTGAAAGAATAATAGGAAGCTGCGAATTACCTAGACGTTTTGACTCTGCCGGGCGATGCGTATTGCCAAATACTAATACGACAGGGTTCAAACCCTACATTACCGTGAATGGCAATGACCTCTGGGAATCAAAGAGTGGAGAGAGGGTCAACCTCGAATGGCGTATTCCTCAAAATAATCCAGATCTGGAATATTGTAGTATCAATCCGAATACCAATGGGAGGAGGACTTCGAATGGGAATCAGTATGTAACCCCGACCGTTTCAACTACGTATTATATCCGTTGTTATGATCATAATGGCGAAGCAATGGGCGATGATTCTGCACAGGTTATCATCGATAACGGAGGAAATTCTGGGACCAGTAGTTCGAGTGACTATGTAGGCGTCGAGACATCCAGTCCAACAGGTATCACTGATGGGACTGCTCAGTTGCGCGGTATTGTGACACGCGGTCTCGGTGTGGACACTTGGTTTGTCATATCGGATGCAGACCGTACACCGTCGTGTGATGGAGGTTCTGGTGTTGCTCGTGTACCCGGAGACACCAATCGCGACAGTGGATCACGGAGTTCATTTTCGAGTCCAGTCAGTGGATTGTCGAGTGGAATTACCTATTATTATCGCGCTTGTGGTACAGGACAGAATGGGGACGAAGCAGAAGGACGTGTAGTATCATTTACTAGTGGAGGAAACGATGGGAATTATAACTCTACGTATACGAGTAATTATACTTCGACTACCAATACCAACAATAGTACTAAATATACAAAGCCAGGAAAAAATACAGAAACTCAGTCAAATGGAGACCCATTAGTCGAGACATTGGCAGCCCAAGAGAAAAAGAAAACCAGCGCAAAAATGCGTGGGAGCTATAATGCAAATGGTTGTCCTGTCGTGACTTGGTTTGAATGGTCAGATGACAAGAGCGATCTGATAGAACGATCAAAAAATGTCTATCAGAGCAATACGTATGGTATGACGTCTGCGTATGCTACGGGCCTCAAGGTGAATACTACGTATTATTATCGTATTGTCGCACAGCAGACTACCTCTAACTGTGGTGATAGACAGCCTGTCCTCGGGTCTATCGAGTCATTCCGTACCCTGTCTAATTCTGGGACAGTAGCGAGTGATACCAATACAACCAATACAGTCATTCGTACTGTAAATACCAACAACACAGCTAGGACTACTACTGTTGCAGCGCCACAGGAGATCAGCACCTCGAGAGTGGTTGACACGTCTATCTCTGGCGGTGGAGCTGGTACGAGCTATCTACGTCTCGACATTTCTAATGGAAATGATTCACCAGATGTAATCGAGGACAAGAATATAATTATTCGTGGAGAAACGATTCAGTATCGCCTCGAATGGGAAAATCTCACAGATAGAGATTTGAATAATGGTAAAATCCGAGTAAACCTACCTACTGCTCTGAAATTTATAGATTCTACTCGCGGTCTGTACGATGCTGATTCACATAGTATTTATATTAATATTGGAAATATCGTTGGCAGAGCATCTGACGATGTACTCATCACTGTCGAAGTCCTAAAGAGTCACGCAGTAGGAGAATCAGTCGTAGTCGAAGCCATCGCTGCATTCGATGACCCTTATACTCTGGCTCAGATCAACGCTATTGATTATGATCAGGATACTATTGGGCAGGATCGCGTGAACACCTTGCAGGCGAGTGCATTTGGAACAGGATTCCTAGGGCTCGGTGTTGCAGGATGGTTGATATTGTTGTTTGTTATTGGTTTGATATTCTTGTTGGCGCGTTACCACGCATTGGCAAATGCGTATCGTACTACTGGTACGATGCCTGGATATTACGGAGCAGGAAATCCGACAGGATATGTGACTCCACAGTCTGTCCAGACTACCCAGTATGCGACCCAGACATACCCTGCACCAACACAGTATCAACCACCACAGAATATCCCTACAGATATTGCATTACCAAATCCTCCGAGTGTAGCAACTCCTGATTACAGTAATCAATCTATCTATAGGCCGTATAATCCGAATGAATAATATATAGATATTTTTCCAAAACCGGGCCAGCTCTGCTGACCCGGTTTTTGTATTTTTCTGGTTACTTGTGATAGTATGGTGATATATGGAGGAATTGACTACAGAAACAAGGGTAATTGCGAGTTTGGGCGAGCTCTCCGACTTTGCAGAAACTTTGCTCGATCAATTGGTAGCCCATGAGGACAAGGCTACGATCCTGTGTCTGAATGGAGACCTCGGCGCGGGAAAAACAACCTTGACCCAATATCTGGCAAAGCATTTGGGTGTTGCCGAGCCTTTGTCGAGTCCAACATTCGTGATACAAAAATCATACAATATTCCTGAGTCTTCTTGTGGGTTTATAGAGTTGGTACATATCGATGCGTATCGATTAGAATCCGGAGATCAGATGGGTCCATTGCGTTTTTCAGATACATTAGCCCTACCGAAAACATTGGTTGTGATCGAATGGTCCGAAAATATCCTCTCGGTGTTGCCCCAGGATAGGGTAGAGGTGCAATTGAAATGGATCGATGAGACGACGAGGCAGATTTCGGTGTGAGGGTTGCAATAGACTTTTTTCAAAGCACTGAGAACCTGTCTCGGGTCTCACCGTCAAAATAACTCACAGTGACTTACCGACAGTAAAACCTATATTTTCTGCTACAAAACGTCTTTTGCTCATTCACTGTACTACTAGTACAGTTCTCTCACAAAATACATTTTTTTTGAAAACAAGGAGTACTAACGACTATGTTTTCTTATACTCTTGAGTGCGCTATAAAATCTAGGTTTTAC
>JANPGR010000076.1:0-2724 GCA_031424015.1 Candidatus Nomurabacteria bacterium | reverse complement strand
CAGCGGAGCTGGCGGCCCTTTTCTGTTTCAGCCCCTGATTCGAATTCGTGCACTAAGGCGCAAAAAATTCACACAAAAACGACACTTTATGTGTCGTTTCCGTATTCTTTTGTTGCGGGTGCACGATTCGAACGTGCGTCTTTAGGTTATGAGCCTAACGAGATACCATTACTCTAACCCGCGATATATAAAAGGTTTTTCTTGCATCCACACCTGACCTTTCTCTATAGAGTATACATATAATATATGATAACTCAAGGGGCAACGGGGCAACCAAATGTGTATAGTCACCTGCGGCTGTCCCGTTACCCCTTATCACCCGTTTGTATTCCCCACTGTTCACAGAAACCGGACGAAAATCCAAATTGCGCTTTGGCCCAAAATTCTCTACACTAGACTCATATGGCAGAACCCAGAAAATACCAGAACAAGAAATACGACAACAGGTCAAACGATGTGGACCCGAACCAGTTGACCGAGACCAGCCTGCGCATTCCGCCACACAACCTGGATGCAGAACGAGCCCTATTAGGTTCCCTCCTTTTAAATGGTACCCTCCTCATCGAAATCATCGATACAACTCCGGTCGAATCATTCTACGCGGACAAACACCGCCTCATTTATGCCGCGATGTCAGAATTATTCGCCCTCAGGACACCAATCGATGTGGTGACAGTATCAGGCAAACTCCGAGAACAAAACCTTCTCGATATTATTGGAGGATTGGAATATTTATCCGATCTGTCTAGCAAAACCCCCGCATCATCCAACGTCGTATATTATGCAGATATTGTAACGAACAAATACACCTTGCGTGCCCTCATCGGCGCAGGATATACAATTGGCGAACTCGGATTTGACGAAGGGCAGTCTGTTGAATCTATCATTGACCAATCAGAACAAAAACTCTTTTCTGTAACCCAGCAAACTAAACGCAACAACTTTACCGCACTCCGAGATTTCTTGCCGGGTACATGGGATCAGATGGAGCGACTCATGGAACACAAAGACGAACTGCGCGGAGTCCCCACAGGATTCAAGAGTTTAGACAATAAACTCTCAGGGCTCCAGAAATCTGACCTCGTCATCCTCGCTGCCAGACCTTCGGTGGGGAAAACCTCCCTCGCTCTCGACATCGCCAGGAACGCTGCAATGCAGGGGCATGCAACTGCAATATTCAGCCTCGAAATGAGTAGCGACCAGCTGACCCAACGTATGCTATCCGCAGAATCACGGGTAGAGTTATGGAAAATCAGAACGAGCAAGGGCCTGACCACAGGCGACCTCGAAGAGATCAAAAACGGTATGGCACGCCTGTCGACTGCACCGATCTATATCGATGACTCGTCAGGTATCACCATATTGGGAATGCGTAGTGCTGCACGTAGATTAAAAATGCAATACGATTTGAAACTCATCCTCGTCGATTACCTCCAACTCATCACACCGAGTCGCAACTATGACAATGTGGTAAATCAGATTTCTGATATTTCTCGTGCTCTCAAGGGTCTCGCACGTGAACTGCAGGTCCCTGTCGTAGCACTATCCCAGCTGTCTCGTGCTGTCGAATCCCGTGGCGGCAAACCGAAACTATCCGACCTCCGAGACTCGGGAGCAATCGAGCAGGATGCGGACGTCGTAATGTTCATCCACCGCGAAGCCAACGAAGAAGGCGGTGGTCGTCAAATGCACACAGAGCTATTGATCGAAAAACACCGTAACGGACCGACCGGTGTGGTGTCATTGTACTTTGATGCGGACAAGGCTTCATTCCTCGAAATGGAACAAAATGATTTTGGTGGATTTACCTAAAGTGAAATGTACATTTTACTCTAATCTGTGATACTCTATAGTCTATGACCGACGTACGCGCGCACCTGACCGAATTGATCCGAGCATTGCCTGGGATCGGAACCAAACAATCCGAGAGATTCGTAACGTTCATCCTCGAACGCGGACCCGTCTATGCTCAGGATATGGCAGAAACCTTGCGTCAATTGCACAATTCTGTACGACAATGTACCGTGAGTTATCAATATTTCGAAACGACAGACCCAACCGAAACCGTATCCCCCATCATACGCAATCCTGCTCGGGACAGCACCACACTCATGATCGTAGAAAAAGACACCGACATAGTATCCATAGAAAAGAGTCACAGCTATAACGGTCACTATTTCGTCTTGGGTGGACTCGTCCCTATGCTCCAGACCAAAACCAGGTCCAGCATTCGCATCAATGAACTCCTGGGCCTTGTACAGAAAAAATCCCGCGAGAAATCCATTTCTGAAATCATCCTCGGATTCTCGTTCACACCCGAAGGTGACCACACCAGGCTCTACATCGAAACAAAACTGGAACAAATCCTCGAGACAAACCCTAACGCATTTCGTATTTCATCCTTGGGCCGAGGTATGGCGGTGGGATCAGAGATAGAATACAGCGACCCATCCACCTTGTCCTACGCGCTCCAGCATAGATTATCAAAATAAAAAGGTGCCTCATAATGGGCACCCGAAAAATTTTAGCAACAGGCTTATTCCTATAAAAAATAGGAATACCTTTACTAGGTATTTTTTATTCATCTTCTTCTCACACATCTAATGCAACAATTACTAGAATGTATTAGAATGAGAAAATATGAAAAAACATCACATTTGTCTTTCAAAAAAAGACAGAGAAAGGATAGAATTCTTGCTTCAAAGCAGTGTTTCTCCTGCTGAA
>JANPGR010000075.1:0-16863 GCA_031424015.1 Candidatus Nomurabacteria bacterium | reverse complement strand
GCAATACTCACAATGTGGTCATCGTTCATATTTATTGTCATAAATTACTATGATACGGATTCCACCCAAAAAGGCACCTTCGGTGTCTTTTTGCGTTAGAATTGGATTTCGTTTGGGTGTAATCGTGTGTTGGACAAGACTGCCCCTTGCTTTTTTCTGCCAGAGGGTGTATTCTAAACTCTCGTAAAAAAATCATTAAAAATAAAAAACAATGAAAGATAAAAATAATACCACTGCTAATACAATAGTGGAAAAAGAAAAATTCCCTGAAGTTCTGCCTGAAGGGCTACCCCTTCAGGCAGGACAAGTAATTGCCGCTACTGTTACTGTTACCTATGGTGAGAAAAAAAAGTAGCAAAAAACAAGTCAACTATATCATCTATTCGTTCTGTACTTGGTTACAACTTGCGATGTGATAGTTGGCTTTTTCTTTTACCTGAAATACTCGAGTCAGGATTCCCCTCTGTGGAGGGGTGCCCGATAGGGCGGGGTGGTTTTCTCCTTGCAGAGATGTATTACTGTCTGGGTGGTTTATTTGGTGGGGCCGCCGTAGGCGGCAATTCCCCTCCCATTTTAGGGGGGGTGGCTAGGGGAGAGGTTGCCCTTTGCCTGTTTTACCCAGAAACCCTAAAAATGACCATAATACTTGTACGAGAAATCCCCTTACCATACCCGAATTCATTTGACAACTGTGTATAATCTGATAGTATCAAAGAGTCACACTCATGAGTAGTCCATCATCATCAGAGCTTCAGCGAGAGGGTAGCGTAGTCGGCGTAGTTGTCGAAGCGTTACCTAATACTACATTTCGTGTCGAGTACACTACAGTGGACGGGCAAACCCGTGCACTGATCGCGTATTTGGCAGGAAAGATGCGTCTCCACCGTATAAAGGTTGTTGTCGGTGATAATGTAGATGTATTGTTGGACGGCTATAGTGGGACAAAGGGTCGCATTACGAGAAGGTTGGATACGCGTCGAGCGGAGCCCCAACCGCAATAAAACGTTCTCTTTGGCGAATTTCGTCTTCAAAAACTTCATTTTTTCATTCACCGTACGAGAGTACGGCTCATAAAAAAATTTGTTTTTTCATCGAACTTCATCCAAAGATATCATTTTATTCTACTAGTAAGGTCTCTGTTGAAAGAGAAATTATTAGTACATTAATCTTTGTAGATTTATCATTATGAAAGTAGTTGCATCTATCGCAAAGAGAAACCTCAAAACGGGAGACAAGATCGTTCGTCGAAATGGTCGGTTGTATCGTATTAACAAGCTTAATCCTCGCCGAAAGGCACGACAGGGATAATAACTCTTATATTCATCTATGCGTATCTTAGGTATCAATATTCCCGACAACAAGCACCTTTCGATTGCTCTCACCGCTGTATACGGCGTAGGACGTGCTCGTGCTGGTCAGGCTCTGACCACTGCTGGCATCGATACTACTCGTACTGCTGGGAGTTTGACAGTAGAAGAAGAGACTCAATTGCGCGGTCTCCTCGAAGCTTTCTCTCTCGAAGGTAATCTCCGTCGTGAGGTTTCTCAAAATATTAAACGTCTGAAAGACATTAACTCCTACAGGGGTTCACGTCATTCACGCAGTCTGCCTGTCCGTGGTCAGAGGACAAAGACTAATTCGCGAACTTTGCGCGGTAACCGACGTACCACTATGGCATCGGGTCGTACTAAAGTTTCGAAAACGTAATCCTGACATAGAATTATTATGGGAAAAAAACGTGTTATCAAACAACAAGGACAGCGTTCTGACAAGAGTCTCGTGGCTCGTCAGCTCGCTCGTGCTACAAAGAAAAAGATTGCATCAGGAGTATTGACTGTGCATTCTACCTACAACAATACCATCCTGACCCTTGCAGATATGCAGGGGAATGTGATTATGGCTTCTTCGTCTGGCGCTCTCGGATTTAATGGTGCTAAAAAGGCAACCCCTTATGCATCACAAAAAGTAGGAGAACTCATCGGAGAAAAAGCTGCTCACGCAGGACTCAAAGAAGTATCAATCGTAGTACGAGGTGTCGGTGCAGGCCGTGAGGCTGCTATCCGTGGTATTATTGCTCACGGAATCGCCGTAAATCGTATCGTTGATGAAACTCCTGTTCCTTTTAATGGCCCACGTCGAAAGAAAGCGCGTCGCGTCTAATACTCACCATTTATTGTATGCATACATTCAAAAAATTCAAAGTTGCACGACGTTTAGGTGTCGCACTCTTTGATAAATGTCAGACAGGTAAATTCAACCTTACTAAAACAGTCCAAATCGGACGAAAAGGAGGGAATCGAAAGATGAGTGACTACGGTACTCAGCTCCTCGAAAAGCAAAAAGTTCGTTATTACTATAATGTAGGAGAAAAGCAATTCCGTAATTATGTAACAAAGGCATCTAATGCACTCGTTCCAACTCGAACCTTGTTCGAACACTTGGAAAAGCGTCTAGACAATGTTATTTATCGTCTCGGTTTTGCACCAACTCGTCAGGCTGCACGTCAGATGGTGTCCCATGGACACATATCAGTCAACGGCCGTCGTGTAGACATCCCGTCATATTCTGTAGTAGATAACGATGTATTGACTTTCCGTGAGGGTAGCAAGACATCTCGTATTTTCGAAACAGCAAAAGCACGAACCGCAACACATTCAGCACCAGCATGGTTGCGCCTCGACGCTCATGCTATGCAAGCAACGGTTATCGGAACTCCTTCTGATCCTGATCCTATTCTCCAATTTTCTTCTGTTATAGAGTTCTATAGTCGATAGTGAGTCAGTATTATTCATTATAATTTGCGTTTACGCAGTATCTATGTTTTCACTTCCACGTACTATCGGTTTACCAGCAGAGCTTTCAACCCTAAAGGAAGAAGGTTCTACCATGGCATTATTCGAAATAAAAGGACTCTACCCAGGGTATGGACATACTATGGGAAATGCACTCCGTCGTGTGATCTTGTCATCACTCCTCGGTGTTGCTGTTGTCCAAGTAAAAATAACAGGAGCAGATCATGAGTTTTCAACTCTCGAAGGTATCACAGAAGACGTACTCCGCATTACTATGAACCTCCAAAAGGTACGTGCACGTATGGTATCAGGTACCGAAGCAAAAGCAACCATCTCGGTAACGGGACCAGCTATTGTGACCGCTGCTGATATTCAAAGCGACGCATCTCTCGAGATCGTAAACAAAGAACTCCAGCTCCTCGAAATTACTAAAAAAGGAACAACATTCTCTGCAGAAATCACGTTTGCATCTGGTGTTGGTTTTGTTCCAAAAACAGTTTTCCACAAAGAACGAACTCCACTCGGAGCTATATTGCTCGATGCAGTATTCACTCCTATAAAGAAAGTTTGGTACGATGTAGAAAATATGCGTGTAGGGGATCGTACTGACTATAACAAGATTATATTAGGAATCGAAACTGACGGAACACTGACACCGAGACAAGCTCTCGATAACGCTCTTCAGATAATGCTCGTACAGATACAATCACTACTGAACATTTCAGACGCAGACGCAGAGAATCTCTATAAAAATGCTACAGGAACAGATTCAGAATCTTTCGAAGAAACCTCAGAAGAATCCCTTTCAGAATCTCTCAAAACCCGTATCGAAACATTACCACTATCATCCCGCACACTGAATGTGCTCGTCGAAGCAAACATTCGCACAGTTGGAGGTCTCATCCGCAAAACAGACAAAGATATCCTCGACCTCGAAGGCATTGGCCCAAAAGGTGTAGAAGAAATCAAGGCTTATTTGAATGGAATGGGGCTCAAACTGAAATAATCTCATTTAGAGTAACTGATTATGCAACACAGTAAAAACACAAGAACACTCGGACGTGATACAGACCAGAGAACAGCATTGTTGCGTTCTCTCGCTGTGGCACTGTTCACTCATGGGTCTATTCAGACTACTCTCGCAAAAGCAAAGGAATTACGTCCTTTCGCAGAGCGTTTGGTGACACTTGCAAAAAAAGATACACTACAAGCACGTAGACTCGTTATGGCTCGTATGGGTGGTAACGAAGCTGCTGTAAAAGTTCTCTTTGCTCAGATCGCACCTCTCTATGTTGAGCGCCAGGGTGGTTACACTCGTATTACCAAAATAGGTATTCGTACATCAGATGCGGCACCTCTAGCACAGATACAATTTGTACAATAATTCTATGAATACAATAACTCTCGACGCAACAGGTAAAAAATTAGGAAGACTAGCATCAGAGGTTGCTATGATCCTCCAGGGGAAAAATACCCCAGGGTATGTCCCTCATGTATTGGAAAATACAAAAGTTATTATTACTAACGCTACAAAGCTCGATATGGAAAATCGCCTCGACAGAGAATACCTGAGTTATTCAGGATATCCTGGAGGTCTCCGTCGCGAAACAGCGAGTAGATTGAAAGAGCGAAAAGGAATGGAGGCAATCATCAAAAATGCAGTGTCAGGAATGTTGCCAAAAAATACTCATCGTAGTCGACTCTTGCTCAACATAACTGTTACAGATTAATATGCAAACAACAGAAACAAACGATTCCCTGACACCAGAAGGAGTCCAAGCCCTAGAATTGGCAAACGAGACAACGTCTCAGATGTCTCTCGCTGGAGCAAAGGAAGTATTCGGAGACAAGGTATATTTGGAATTTATCGGACGTCGCAAGACTGCTGTCGCGCGTGTCCGTGTAATCCAATCAAAAAAGACAACGATTGTCGTTAACGACAAAGAGTTGAATGCGTATTTCCCAGTGCCATTGTATAATGGTCAGGTACTCGCACCACTCAAAAAGGTAGAACTCGATGGCGGACTCGCATTTACTGTAGTAGTACACGGAGGAGGAGTCAGTAGTCAGGCAGAGGCAATCCGTCATGGAATATCTCGTGCTTTGGTTGCTATCGACCCGATGACTCGTACTGCTCTAAAACGAGCTGGATATCTCAAACGAGATCCACGTTCAAAAGAACGAAAGAAACCAGGACTCAAAAAGGCTCGCAAGTCGCCAGCTTGGTCAAAACGATAGTCATTCCCCCTCTCCTAGAAGTGGTTCACGATTGTGTAACAGATTACCACATCCGAGAAATCCGAATAGTACAGCGATTAAAAACTCATCGTATATTCGGATTTCTCTGGCAGGACGATATATCACTAGATATACAATATTACAAGAATAGTTTTTTATTACTTTCACTTACATAGTGTCCGTAAAACAAATTTCCCATTTTACGGTAATTATAAATTTTTGTACTTATGTCCCAAACGTACCCACAACAAAAAAGGTTCTCTCGATATCAGGAACCACGTGTGCCAGTGCCAGATCTGTTATCACATCAGACTGAATCCTATGCAGAGTTTATCCAAAATAAACTCCCAGGAATCATTCAGGAATTCTCTCCAATGGAAGACTACGCAAAGAAAAAATTCACCTTGAGCTTTCTCAGCTTTGAGGTTATTCCGCCTCAATATGATGAATACTATGCAAAGGAATTCAGAAAGAGTTACGAAGCAGAAATGCGAATGCGCGTTAAACTGTTGAATAAAACTACTGGAGAGTCTTTTGAACAAGACATCTCTCTGGCTGAGTTGCCTTGGATGACATCACATGGGACATTTATTTTTGGTGGAGTAGAACGTGTTATTGTTCCACAGCTATCCCGTAGTTATGGTGTATTCATTCATGATTCTGAAAATCGAAAAGGAAAATTCTTTGGAGCAAAAATCATTCCTGCTCGTGGAATGTGGGTACAAATGGACATCGAAGCGGACGGGGTAATCTACGCTCGTATAGACGGAGGAAAGAAATTCCCTGCGAGTGTGCTGTTGCGCGTACTCGGACTGGAAACAGATGACGCTATCGTCGCTGCGAATACTGATGCAACGTACCAGACTGCTATCAAACTCGTATTGTCTCAGGATACGACAAAGAACGCAAACGAAGCATACAGTGAAATGTATAACAAAATGCGTGATGGGGAATATGCAACAGCAGATAATGCAAAGTCATTTATCTCCGAGGCATTTTCTGTAGAACGATATAATTTCTCTCGTGTTGGACGTTATCAGATCAACAAACGTTTCAATCGCCCTCTCACAGAAAAGGTTCTGGAAAACCAATCATTGTTGGTACAAGACATCGTAGATACAATCGCAGAAATAGCAAAACGTCAGGCAGATCCCGAAGCTCGACCAGATGATATTGACCATCTAGCGATGCGTCGTATTCGATTCGTTGGAGAAATGCTCGAAGCGCAAATCCGAAAGGGTATGTTGCAGGTTCGACGCAACACCCAAGACAGAATGTCTACAATCGATAGCGACAAAGTATTGCCAATACAAATTATCAACCAGAGACCACTCCAGGCTCGTATTCGTGAATTCTTTGCGACAAATCAGCTGTCACAATTTATGGATCAGGAGAACCTCTTGTCAGAATTGGAACACACACGTACAATTTCTGCTCTCGGTCCCGGCGGATTGACCCGTGAACGTGCTGGATTCGAAGTTCGCGATATTCACCCGAGTCAGTATGGACGCGTTTGTCCTGTGCAGACACCAGAAGGCCCGAACATTGGACTTATCTTGCGTTTGTCTATGTATGCACGTATCAATCATTTGGGAATTATTGAAACCCCGTATGCACGTGTAGAAAAAGGCAAGCTGACGGGTGAAGTAGTCTATATGAACGCATTCGAAGAAGAGCTCAACAATATTGCTCACTTTGGAATGCAAGTGGACAAAGAAGGAAAGATTATTCCGAGCATGGTAGAAGTTCGTTATCAGGGTGAGCCTCGTGTGGTTCCTCGTGCTTCGGTAAATCTGATCGACATTGCTGCGAACCAGACATTGTCTATGGGTGCATCATTGATTCCATTTATTGAAATGGACGATGCAAAACGAACACTCATGGGATCAAACATGCAAAAGCAGGCGACACCATTGGTGAATCCTGATGTTCCGATCGTTGCAACAGGTATGGAGGATGACGCTGCGCTCCACTCGGGCCGTTTGATCGTTGCTCGTACACCAGGAACAGTATCCTATGTGGATGCAAAGAAAGTAACCGTTACAGAAAAATCTGGAGAAACAACCTATAACCTCATTTCGTTCTCTCGAACTAACGACAACTCAACATTCCATCACACCCCTGTTGTAAACGTGGGTGACAAAGTTACCGTAAACAGTGTTTTGGCTGATGGGTCATCATCGCGTGGTGGACAGTTGGCGCTCGGTCAGAATGTCCGTATGGCATTTATGATGTGGCGAGGTCACAATTTCGAAGACGCGATTGTGTTATCAGAGAGACTCGTGCGTAATAATAAATTTGCTAGTATTCATATCGAAGAACACGAATGTATCGTCCGTGATACTAAGCTCGGGCCCGAAGTCCTCACAGCAGATATTCCTAATGTTTCAGAGACAAAACTCCGTTATCTCGATGAAAACGGAATCATCCGCGTAGGATCAGAAGTGTTCGAAAACGATATCCTCGTAGGAAAAATTACTCCAAAAGGAGAAATGGAATTGTCTCCAGAAGAGAGACTCCTCCGTTCTATCTTTGGTGACAAAGCTCGTGAAATAAAAGACACATCATTGCGTATGGATTACGGAAAGCGTGGACGCGTTATCGGTGTAAAGGTATTCTCTCGCGAACGCGGTGATGACCTCGAATCAGGTGTTCTCCAAAAAGTATACATCGAAATCGCAGTAATTCGTCACGTGCAAGCAGGTGACAAACTCTCAGGACGTCACGGTAACAAAGGGGTCGTTTCAATCGTTCTCCCCGAAGAAGACATGCCATACACAGTTGATGGAGAACCTGTTGATATTGTCTTGACTCCGCTCGGAGTGCCAGGACGTATGAACTTGGGACAGGTTATGGAAATGCACTTGGGATTGGCTGCACATACATTGAATTTTCAGGCTATTGTTCCTGCGTTCTGTGGTGCTGACGAAACCGAAGTCAAATCAGAGTTAGTAAAAGCAGGATATGATGCATCAGGAACGATGGATTTGTTCGACGGTAGAACTGGGGAGAAATTCGATCAAAAAGTCGCAGTTGGATATATGCACATTTTGAAACTCCATCACATGGTGGATGACAAGATGCACGCACGTTCAATCGGTCCCTACAGCCTCATTACACAACAGCCTCTCGGAGGAAAATCTCAGTCAGGAGGACAGCGTTTCGGAGAAATGGAAGTATGGGGACTCGAAGGGTATGGTGCAGCGTACACACTCCGTGAGATGTTGACCATTAAATCCGACGACATACAGGGTCGTACCGATGCATTCGAAGCTATCATCCGTGGTAATGATATTACGCAGAATTATGTTCCTGCGTCATTCAAAGTTCTTTTGAACTACTTGAGAGGACTCGCATTTGATGTCGGTCTCGATAGAGATGATATCCTCGCAGATGGAAAGGGAGGTAACCATATCGATGTCGATATTGATGATGAACATCCGATTGAGTCTGCCGAACTCGATCTCGTATTACCAGATGTCGCAAGCGCGATCTAATTCTAGTCTCTTATGTCTGAAATACAAAATACCAACAAAATGTTTGATTCAATGACAATTCATCTCGCTTCTCCAGAGCAGATGCGGTCTTGGTCATTTGGTGAGATATTGCGCCCAGAAACAATCAACTACCGTACAGGACGTAGTGAGCGTGGTGGGTTGTTCGACGAACGAGTGTTTGGAGCAGAAAAGGATTACCAGTGTTATTGTGGAAAGTACAAAGGAATTCGTTACAAAGGAATTATTTGTGAAAAATGTGGAGTAGAACTAACACGTTCAGTAGTGAGGCGAGAGAGAATGGGACACATCGAACTCGCGGAGCCTGTTGCACATGTATGGTTTGCTCGAGGATTACCATCTCGTATGGGGATGTTGATCGATTTACCTTTGTCTGAACTCGAAAAAGTTATCTATTTCGCAGGATATATCATTATTTCTACTAATGAAATAGAACGCCAAAAGATCTCTCGAGATTTGGATAACGAATTCAAAAAACGAATGGCGAACCTCACGGACGAAAAAGAAATCGAAAAACTCCAAGAAAAATACACCTCGACAAAAACAGAAATCTCATCGATTGTAAAAAATCGGGTTTTGACCGAGGCTGAATTCTACACATTCTCATTGAAATATGGAACAATATTCGAAGCAGGTATCGGAGCAGGAGCATTGTACAAAATATTCAAAACTCTCAATTTACCAGAACTAGCAGAAAAAATAGAAGCCGATCTAGTAAAAGCGAGCGCAAATATAAAAGAAAAATTGATGAAGAGATTGTCTCTCGTTCGTCAGTTGATAAAATCTGGAATTCATCCAGAGTGGATGTTCGTAAAAGTTATCCCAGTTATTCCACCACAATTGCGCCCGATGGTTCCACTCGAAGGAGGTCGGTATGCTACTTCGGATTTGAACGACCTCTATCGACGTGTTATCAATCGTAATAATCGTTTGAAAAAATTGATCGAAATCGGAGCACCAGATGTTATTCTCCGCAATGAAAAGCGTATTTTGCAAGAAGCAGTAGATGCACTCTTTGATAATTCAATGAAAAAAGGATCAGGAGGTAGTGCGTCTGTTGGAGTCGCTCGTCAGTTGAAATCTCTCGCAGACAACCTAAAGAGTAAACAAGGTCTCTTTCGACAGAACTTGCTTGGAAAACGAGTAGACTATTCTGGGCGATCAGTGATTGTAGTTGGTCCAAATTTCCCACTCGATTGCTGTGGTTTGCCAAAATTTATGGCACTCGAATTGTTCCGACCTTTTATTGTTGCAGAATTGATGAAGAGGGAATTAGCATTCAACGTACGTGGTGCAAATCGTATGATCGAAGACGCTCCACCAGAAGTCTGGGCTATTCTCGAAAAAGTGATCGAAGGAAAATACGTTCTCCTCAATCGTGCTCCAACATTGCACAGATTGTCTATCCAGGCATTCAAACCAATCCTCATCGAGGGAAAAGCAATCCAGGTACACCCACTCGTGTGTGCTGCGTTTAACGCTGACTTTGATGGTGACCAGATGGCAGTTCACTTGCCGTTGTCACGCGAAGCACAACGTGAATCTCGTGATTTGATTGCTGCGAATAACAACCTTTTGAAACCTCAGACAGGATCACCAATTGTAACACCATCACACGACATCGTGTTGGGAGCATTCTACATGACCAATGCAAAACCAGAAGGTTTGGGTGCGAATACTGTGTATTCGAGTGTAGAATACGCACGCCATGCGAGCACATTTGGATATTTGGAATATGGTTCACCCATTCGTGTTATAGTTCCCGAAGACGCAAAATACAAAAATGTAATAAAGGATGGCTATGTTGAAACTACATTGGGAAGATTATTATTCAACCAAGTGTTACCCGAGACCTATCCATTCGTAAACAAACCAGTAGGGAAAAAAGAAATCGAACACATATTACAAGACTTGATTGATGATTATGGATTCCCAGTTACTGCAAAGACACTGGATGAGATAAAAAAATTCGGATTCCGTTATGCAACGCAATCAGGAATTACTTTTGGTATGGACGAAGTCCGTATCCCAGAAGAGAAAAAAGAAATTGTCGCGACAGCAAAGAAATCAGTCGAAGACACTGTTGAACAATTCAATGATGGACTCATCTCTGCTGATGAACGCAGTAAAATGGTAGTATCTATTTGGGAAAAAGCAACAAAAGAAACAGCAAAAGCCCTAGGCGCACACCTAGCTCAGAGTGAATCATTGTATCCTATGATTACTTCGGGTGCGCGTGGTAGTTTGTCTCAGTTGAACCAGAGTGCAGGTATGAAAGGTATCATTATGAACATTGTTGGTACTGCTCTCGAATTCCCGATTGTGTCTTGTTACAAAGAAGGATTTTCTCCTCTCGAATATTTCATCAACGCGACAACAGCTCGAAAGGGTCTCGCTGACACGGCGCTCAATACCGCAAAAGCTGGGTACCTCACACGTAAATTGTATGATGTTGCACAGGATGTTGTGGTGGGGGAAGCTGACTGTAGTACAAAGAAAGGACTCGTTGTAGGTCGCGAAAACATCGAAGGAATTGAAAAGTCTATCGCTGATAACACATTCGGTAGAGTACTCGCAGAATCTATCAAAGACGCGAGTGGAACAATATTGTTCAAAAAAGGAACTCTCGTTACTCGTCCTATTTCAAAGCAGATTATGAATGCAGGAATAGAGACAGCTGTCGTACGCAGTCCTCTGACGTGTGAATCATACGATGGAGTATGTCAGCAGTGTTATGGTCTCGATATGGCGAGAAACACTCTGGTCAAAATCGGTGAAGCAGCAGGAACCGTTGCGGCACAGTCAATCGGAGAGCCTGGAACTCAGTTGACACTCCGTACTACTCACTCAGGAGGTGTAGCAGGGCGAGACATCACCCAGGGTCTCCCTCGTGTAGAAGAATTGTTTGAACGACGCGAACCAAAAGCAACAGCCGTATTGGCAAAACACGCAGGTGCAGTAACTGCGATCGAAGTCAAAGACGGAACAACAACGGTAGAAATTACCAGAGAAACAGCAGGAAGAACAGTAAAGGGATCCCAGAGTGATTCTTATACTATTCCTTTCCGAAGAACGGTTATGGTAAAGGTTGGTGATACTCTAAGCGAGGCTGACCTCATTACTGATGGATCTGCGAATCCAATAGAGATTTATCAGTTGGCTGGTCGTGATAAAGCACAGAATTACTTGATTACAGAAATTGCAAAAGTATACGAAATGCAGAGTGCTGCGGTTGCCCGTAAACACCTCGAAATCGTAGTTCGTCAGATGTTTGCTCGATGTAAAATCACCAATCCAGGAGACACACTCCTCGTACCAGGTCAGATCTATAATTATTCAGAAATCGAAGAATCCAATGGTATGGCTCGTGACAATTCAGAAATCGAAGCAACATTCGATAGGCTCCTCCTCGGAATTACTGATGCTGCCGCACAGAACCCGAGTTGGTTGTCTTCAGCTTCATTCCAGTATACACAGCGCGTTCTCACGAATGCAGGTATTCGTGGTGCTGTTGATCCACTCCGCGGTCTCAAAGAAAACATTATTGCAGGGAACCTCATTCCTGCTGGAACTGGTGTGAATTCTGAATATGTAGATATGTCAGACATCATACATACCGTCGAAAAGAACACTGATGACACTCAATAATATATGAATCGCGCGTTGGTTGAATCAATCAAAGAACGCGTGTCTATCGCTGATATTATATCGCGTTATGTAAAATTGACACAATCAGGTACACAGATGAAGGGGCTCTGTCCGTTCCATGGAGAAAAGTCCCCTTCATTCTATGTGTCTCCTTTGCGCGGAAATTGGAAATGTTTTGGTTGTGGAAAGGGAGGTGATGTCATTAGTTTCATCCAAGAAATAGAACACGTATCATTTCGCGAAGCGCTCCAAAATCTCGCAGAGTCAGCAGGTATTCAGATAGACTCTCGAGATATCGCCAATTCTGGAGATACTGATACGGTGTCGCCTCTGTATAAAATTCTTGCAGATTCAGTACAGATTTATCACAAATCATTAGTACAGAATCAGGCAGCGTTGCGATATTTAGAAGGTCGTGGCGTTACCAGAGAGACTATTGATCGCTTTATGATTGGATATGCTGCGGATAGTTGGCAGAATCTGACTCATGAATTACAGAGAAAGTTTTCCGTGGAACAGTGTGTTTCATCAGGAATGTGTATCCAAGGAAAACAAGGAATCTATGATCGATTTCGATCGAGAATACTGTTTCCAACACGTGATATCCGGGATAGATATATTACATATTCTGGCAGAATTTGGTCAGAGACAGGCGAATTCAAAACAGAGAGGGATACCTCGGGTAAATACATTAATGGGCCAGAAACAGCAATCTACAAGAAATCAAAAATACTCTACGGTTTATCAGAAGCTAGAATCGCTATTTCTCAGAAAAAGCGTGCACTGTTAGTAGAAGGCCACCTGGACTGTGTTATGTCTCATCAATTGGGGTATACGGAGACTATAGCGCTGGCAGGAACGGCACTCACTCCAGAGCATACAGAATTGCTCCACAGATTCTGTGATGAAATCATTCTCTGTTTAGATGCTGATAATGCAGGGCAAAAGGCAACCTCTCGTTCTGTGTTACTGTTGTACGAGGCTGGATTTTATGTAAAGATCGCGAGTCTGTCCCCAGGGGATGATCCTGCTGATGTTATTAGATCTAGACCAGAAGAGTACCGTGATGCGGTAGAGAATGCTACTGATTATGTAGCTGCGAGGATATCTCAAATGCAATCAAATCATCTCGATCTGAGACAAGCAGAAAAAATAATCAAAGACGAAATGTATCCAATTATTGCATGTCAAATGAATCCACTGTATCGAGACCAAGACTTGTCAAAGATTGCGGTATACTTGCGTACTGATAGTGAAACGGTACGAGCACATATGAAGGCATACAGTACAACCAAACAAATCACTTCTGATTCTCGGCAGTCTACACAACAATTACTGGAACGTAATCACCCTCCTGCAGAAAAACTCGTAGCAGTATGGAAACAATTGATAGATTCGAATGTTCCACATTTGGTACCAGAATATTTATTGCTCGCAACAGGCCAAACGTATACAGACGAAATTGATTTTATAGAGAGGAACACTCTACCAGACCAAGACTATCTCCTCCTCTATAATGCATATTATTTTGACAGACCACCAAGCGAAGCAATTACAGAATGTTTATCACAATACTGTATTCATTATTTGACACAAAAGAAAAAAGATTTACTCAGCGATACTACCATAACAGACACATTAAAAGTAGATACCCTCAAGTCGATATTAGTTTACGAACAGTACACAAAAACAAATCTCTATGCCAACAAAATCTAACACAAAAATAGTCAGCAAAAAACCTCTCGTGGTAAAAAAATCAACAACAGTAAAAACTGGTGAAAAAAAATCTCCACAAAAAACAATCATAACAAAAAAGACTCAACCGGTTGCTGTCGCGAAAAAAACTGGTGAAAAAAGAATCCAACCAAAAAATGAGAGAACAAAAGCAGAGAAAAAGAAAGAGTCTCGATCTGAACCAAAATCAGCAGGGCGTATTGATACGAGTATCGCTCCTAACAAGAGAAAGCCCCTGTCTCAAGCAGAGATAGACGCATTGGCTGTGATCCATGCACCGACAGCGACACCTGACGATGAACGAGTAAAGCAATTGTTGGAAAAAGGAAAACGCAGGAGATTTGTTACCTATGCGGAAATATTACACTATTTCCCAGATGCTGAATATGATATCGATTTACTGGATCAATTGTATCAAAAAATAGAGGATTCTGGCATTACTGTTTCTGAGGGTGCGGACTTGCTCGGTGAGGTGGTTGCATCTACTGGTGGAAAGAAAACACACCAAGGTGGACTGTTGGATGACAACGCATTTAGTACTAGCTCAGCATCATTCGATCCTGTTCAGATGTATTTGCGAGATATTGGAAAATATCGATTAATAAAGGCATCCGAAGAGCGCGAACTAGCACAGCGTATCGCAGCAGGAGACACTGATGCAAAACAAGTCCTCGCAAATGCAAACTTGAGATTGGTGGTATCGATCGCAAAAAAATATGCAAATAGAAGTCCTGATTTGACTCTGCTCGATTTAATCCAAGAGGGAAACATAGGGCTATTCAAGGCGGTAGAAAAATTTGACTGGTCAAAAGGATTCAAATTCTCTACCTATGCAACCTGGTGGATACGACAGGCGATTACTCGCGCGCTCGCAGACCAGTCTCGTACGATTCGTATTCCAGTGCATATGGTGGAAACGATTTCTAAATATCGACAAGTTCATCGTAAATTGCAACAAGACCTCGGTAGGAAACCTCTCGCCGAAGAGCTCGCTTCTGAGATGGATCTAGATCTGGAAAAGATCCACATGATTGAACACATCAATCAGTCTACCTTGTCACTAGAAGAGCCCGTACCAGGCGGAGACGAAGAAAAATCCTCACGAGGTGAGTTTATCGCAGACGAGAGTATTCCACGCCCTGACGCAGAATTATCAAACAAATTGATGAAAGAGCATATCCACGAGATTTTAAATGACCTCTCTGAAAAAGAGCGAAAGATTATCGAAATGCGTTATGGTCTCAATGACGGAATATCTTATACTTTGGAGCAGGTTGGACGCCAATTTGGCGTGACTCGTGAGCGTATCCGTCAGATCGAATCAAAGGTCCATGAGCGTATGCGGGCCAGCGATCGTGTACGAAAATTGATTGATTTTTAGTCAGTATACTGATATACTGTATTTACTTATGAACAAACCAGCAAAACTCGCACAACGCAAAAAAGCAAAACGAGCAGGCAAGCAATTGTCTCTTCGTAACAGATAATCTCTCGAGAGTCCTATCTGTGATACAAAACCCTAGAGTATTCTAGGGTTTTGTAGTATAGAGTTTATTCTCAATGCCCCGCCTTGTTCTATTGTCTACCTAAATACGTTTTACCAACTTTTTCGACCTTGCAAAACTCGGCATACGCCTCAAACAGGTTTCAGGTCTGCAAAGTTGCAAAACGTATTTAGGTCCCAATACCTCGGTCATTTTGGTCTAGAGTTACTTCATTTGTTGATAATTCCGATTGTGGTACTACGATACGGCGTTCTTGCATCAACACTGTGATGATGTAGAACATTTGATGGATAGCCAATGCAATCCAGAGCCCTTGGTTATAGAGTATATGGAGCGCTCCGAACAAAAATCCACCCAATATAGACGCAAGGATGAAATATTTTGCCCAATAACGAGGCAGTATACCGAGGAGGGGTAAATGCATCAAAAAGAATATCAGAGTGAATTCGTCGAGTGAGGCGTATTTTTCTCCGAATACAGAGATGACAACCAGAGACAGAGATACCAGAACGATTTGTTGGAATACTAGTTCAGAACATTTAGAGATCCAATAGCGAATCTGACCCATCGTGTCCTGTCTGCCACCACGGAATCCATGGTCAGGATTTTTAATAATATAGATTGCCAGTGCACATATGTGTACACAGAGAGACAAGAGAAATACAGACCCGGTATAGTCAGCCTGGCCGAGGTATTCCAGTAGTGATACCTGTGACATAATGAGTCCAGAGCAAAATAATAGATAGATAACAGGAGTCGCAACCGCGCTGTAACTGATATGATAATATTTTCGAGCCAACCAAAACCATCCCATCCCAGCATACCAAAAACCGATGAGTATGAGTATAGTAGAAATAGTGTGATACATACTATTTAATTGTATGAGCCCCTGGTCAGACTCGGACTGACGACCTTCGCTTTACAAAAGCGCTGCTCTACCAACTGAGCTACAGAGGCGTATCCATACAGGAACACCTGTAGAATATATGTAGTATAGCGATATATCAGACAGAGTCAAGAGTGACATCGGTGGATTTTTGTGGAATTATTTTGGACTAGAATCTCTACCGAGATGTTATTTGTCATTCCGGACCCGAAAAATAGTGAGCGTCATAAAGCGCGAACATATTTTCTCGGAAGCGATCCGGAATCCAGTATATAACAAAGACTTGAAACGAGAGTCTTTATAGTAACGATCTTAAGCCCTCTGGCAAGCACCTCAAGAGTACTTGAAAATATATTTGTTCGTACCTCACTCATTATTTTCGAGCGCGGGGTGACAGTCAATCTTTTTAAACAATCAATTCCCCTTGGCTCTGCCAAGTGGGTATCCGCATAGAGCAGGAAAGTATAGAAAACCAGCAGGTTTTCATATAAACTAAGTACATATGACTACATCGAGAAACCACTCAACCTATGATACTCACTATC
>JANPGR010000074.1:0-5969 GCA_031424015.1 Candidatus Nomurabacteria bacterium | reverse complement strand
TCTAATACTTGTAGAGACAGGACAATATGGTGGGGTTGTCTGGTCTGGGTCTGTATTTTGGCAGAGAGGGCAAACAATACCACTCTCTGTACATTTTTTAGGACAGTACAGAGGCTTTGTTGAGTCTGTGTTCTGACAAGGGGTGATAGTTGTTATAGGACAATTTGGATATCCAGGGTCTCCGATTTTACAGTTGGAGCAATTTGGGTATCCAGGGTCTCCGACCTTACACGTACCAACACATTTTGGATAGTTTGGATCTGTTACCTTGCAGACGCCACAATAATTAGCTCCGCGAGGATCTGTTGTTTGGCAACTTCCTGATTCTCGATTCAGAGGCAAGAATGTGTTTGCTTTGTCTAAGTCTTGATAACAAGATACATCGTCTGTATCAATAGTAGTATCACTATCATTATCAAGATTATCCGTACACTGAGAACAAACACCTGCTAATAATACCTTTTCTGCAATAGTAGTGGTTTGATTATTCCTACAGCGTAGTATAAAATTTCTCCCATCTGATCTCCCTATAGGGAAATTCTGAGACCCCGAAGTTGCAACAGTTACTTGATTTGTCTGATTATTAACATGATCATAGGATATCCAACAGATGTTTGCATCTTCTGTTGTCCAAGACAGCTCTACTGTACTAGCATCAGTACATGCGGGATTGTGTGTTTTTTCAACAAAGGTAATAATCTTTGGATCTAAATTTTCTATTACAAATTTTGCTTTTGCTGCTGGAAATATTCCATCAAACCGAAGCCAAGAAACCCCTCCCCAAGCATGCAAAATATTTCCTGCATTAGTACAAAGCTCAGAAGATTCTTTGCTCCCTCCTGCCCCCCAGGCTGCACCAGTCCCTTTGAACAAACTATCTCTTGAATTCGTCAACCCTGAATACACAAACTCCACCCCAAAATTAACCTTACAGGGATTTTCAGACATACTAGAACTACTCAAATAGATACAACCATCCCACCCGCCAGATGAGGTTGGTGAACCCCATAACGTCAAAGGGTTACTAAGAGATGTTACCTGTACTGCTCCAGAGAGCGTATATTTCGTAATAATACCAGCAGGAATAATAGGAGTCAGCGTAGGCGAACTACCGTTACAGGTATTACCAGAATTAAATGATATCCATCCCAAGTTTGAAGACCAAGCATAGCCAGACAATTTATTTGTAATAGGGTTCAGTGCTACTGCGTATCGTGGACCACTACATCCTATACTAGTTTTCGTCACAGAATCATAATCATTACAGCTATTAAGTTTTACCCAACCAGTAGTATCCGACCAGGCCCAGCCATATATTTCTACTCTCGTAGGAGCTGCGACTGCTTCCCTTGTAATAAAAAAGGGATACATCATACATACTCCGAACGAGACCGCAATAATTTTTTTAAAGAAAGAATATTTCATATTTTATATTATATACTATTTAATAACCTAAATATACAATTACTGAATCACTTACTGCTTCGTACTTTGAAGTATAACAAGTTAGATTAAATTTTCTCCACCCTTCGTGGGTCGCATCAGGAGAGTAGCGTAATGGGGTTACTTTTATGTTTGGGTAACTTATTTCTTGGTCTTGTGCATATATTATGTTTCCAACCCAAAAAGGACTCCATGCATATGGTCCAAATGCGCCATATGTCTGAGTACTTCTCGTACAGCTTCCTCTAGGTTTACCTGTAATTTTGACATTAATAGTAAATTCGGACAATGCTTCTGGTTCTACAGCATCGAGAGACAATGATTTTGCCCCATCTATATCTAGAGATACGTTTGTTAAATCACTAAAAGTAGAAGGTGTAACAAAGATAGAAGCAATCTCAAAAGCTCCGTTGGTTGCATAACATATAACGCTATATTCAGCGAACTCTCCTGTGTCGAGGCTAATGAGGTTAGGAGCATTTGACCCCGATGTTAAATACCCTGTAGAAAAACCATCACCTTGCAAGGCAACACATCTATCTGCCCCTTCTGAATTCCAAGAAACTGTAATCTGCGTTGGGGTGTTTCTCATAATAATAGAACCACTATTTACACTAATTCTCACAGTAGGTTTTAATTTTGCTTCTTTTACTTTGTCGCAAGATTTTAAGAATCCCCCATAAGCACAAACAAAAGAATTTACCTGACTTGGTTCAGGTTTCTCTAAACCGCGGACAAAAACTGTTTCTGTAGTAAAAGACTTTTTTGATTCGAGATCAGTATTAATATACGCTCCATTTATAGCAATAGGGGCATTTGTATCTAATGCATTATCTTTTAATGGTTCCCAGAGGGGGTTTGATGTTGCATATTTAGGGAGCTCAACTCCTATAGAAGAATCTGTCGCGAATCCCAAACGTGCCATATCTATAAAATTTTGAAGATTATTAGTTTTTTGAATTATCAATCCTGAATTCTTTGTCTGAATGCCATCCCCAGTATGTAATGGGGCGAGCACATTACGAGTCGGTGCAGGCCCTGACGGTGGGGCCCATTGGGCATTTACCGTAAAATAGCCAGCAGAGACGATACCAATAAAAGTGATTATAAGAAGTATTTTTTTCATATATTATTCTGTATAGATAACTAATGATTTTGATGTCGAACCAGCAGAATTCGAGCATCTCATCATTAGGTAAGCACTCGTTCTTTCTCTCGACATTATATCTTTGAACTTACATCCATCTCTACATAATTGATCATTACTACCAACATCTGTCCAAACTCCTGCTTGTGTCTTGCTCCAGCTGTTATTATTTAGGACAGACGATCCATTTGCAGCATAGCTACACGTTCCAACATTAGGCGAATAATCAATTTTTACTTTGAATGATCCTGTTTCCCAATCTCCGCTTGTCATCATGTCTCCCATTGTTCCATCTACTATTTTTAAATCAAATACGGGTAATTGAGCAGGAGAATTCATTGGGGCAGAATTAATGTCTACTGTTGCAACCCGCGAATTTCCACTACTATCAACACAAGCAACGGTAAACGAATGCCTATCTCTACCCTTTAGGGTAATTTGATTTGATACATCACTACCACTAGGTTTTTCGCCAGTAGAGAACCCTAGTCCTGACAAGGGGTAACATTTTACTCCATTAGACTTCCAAGAAACTGTAATAGGAGTAGGTAGCTCTTCTATGATGGTAGATTTATCTACATCAATAGATACCGCCAACTGTTCACCTCCTCTCGAGGAGGTACAGGGAATAAATTTCCCATACAGTGAATCTGCACATACGCTTATTAATTTATCAGTAGGAACGCAGTCGTATGTTTGTACTGTTTTAGTATAAGGTCCACCACCACTGCTATCTCTCCAGCCGGTAATAGTTTCCATTCCTGCCTGAACAGCGACAGTATTAGGAAAACGTAATGAGCAATAAGAGT
The DNA here is from genome assembly GCA_031424015.1 of Candidatus Nomurabacteria bacterium. Taxonomy (GTDB): domain Bacteria; phylum Patescibacteriota; class Minisyncoccia; order Phycocordibacterales; family UBA1006; genus JANPGR01. The sequence continues at coordinate 2,570 of JANPGR010000074.1, read as the reverse complement.
CTTTGCTCATACTATCGTATTGTACTGTATAATTATCTGAGTACCAAATATTATATCTAGTAGTATATTGATTTATTTTCCCTGGCCAAAAAGCAACTTTATTAAGTGTGCTAACTTGACTTGTAGTATTCAAATTTGAAACTTTAATGGAATCGCTGTTGGTAGCGCCTAGTACAACTACCCTACCAGTAGAAAATGCTGCCCCAGCATACAGAGGTGCATTCATATCTAAACCAAAATCACCACCATTAAAAGACCAGTCAGAATAAGATCCACGATAGTTTTGCATATCAACCCCAATCCCAGAATCACTAAAAAATGTAAAATCTGCAGGTGCTAGAATATTTTTATTTCCCCTCTGGACAGTCAAGGCAGCAGTTGTCCCTGATTTTATCTGGTATTGTGTCCCTGTTACAACAGGTGGTGCTATTGTACCATAGGGCGGGGGATAAGAAGGAGAAGTCCATTCTGCATTTGCGATGCTTGCAATACTCATACAAAACAAGCCTATTATCGATAGTATTTTTTGTTTCATAAATATTAATAGAGGTTTATTGTTACTTGAGAAATTGACGACCCTTGTGCATTACCACATTCGATCCAGTAGGTACGACCACCACTATGATGGACAAGGGGGTCTCCTTCAACCCCTTCCCATCCTACAGGAAATGCATCGACCCTGTATCTATACCCATAGTCTATGAGATCATCAACATTAATAGGGCTTTTTGAGGATGATGTTCCTGGCCAAACAGCGTCTGGACCCTGTGGACCATTATTAATATTATTGCCTGACCAAGTTGTCCAGGTCTTGCACCAATCTGGTTTAGGCCCTGAAAATTCAGCCTTTAACAAAAACTGGTCTAGATATTTATTACTCGGTACTTGAATAACATTGTAGTTACCATCTAGTGTCAGCTCTACATTCGGACTAGTCGTTGCCCCTACTGCGTTAACCTGAGTGGAATCATATGCGATATTGCCCACAGAATCGAGACAAGCAATGGTAAAAACCATAGCATCATTCACTTGTTTTAGTGTAAATTTACTTGATGTTGTACTTGACGACGTCATATTTTGAGTTCTAAATCCAGGACCTTCTGCCGCATAACAAGTAGTTGCATTTGCAGAACTCCAACTAACGTTCACAGACGTTGGCACCCCTATTGCAACTGTTTCTGGAGAAACAGTTATATTAGCAGAAATTTTTCTGATATCACTACTACCGGTGACGCAAGGTATCAATTTTTTTGTTTGGTTTTCAACGCAAACATACTGTTCTTGAGAGATACCGTTGGTAGTTGGGATACTTAAATTTTTTACTTCGAGACTATTTACTGACAATTCTCCGTTTGTATATATCTCAGATTTTGAAAATATTCCGTTTACTGAAATAGGTGCACTCGTACTAAAGCCATAGTTATTATACAATCCTTCCACTGCACTAGTCAATCTATTTTTTACATAGATTGTTTTGTCAGTAAACAGAGAAAATGCGCTCGTTAATCTCGGATCCCAATCAGGGTCAATCTTGAAAATAAGTCCAGCGGAAGGGCCTGTTTTCTTTTGTGAGATATTCTCTACATTGATGAATACGGGAATATTGTTTGCAGGAGGTGGTGAGCTAGGGGGTACCCATTGCGCATTAGCGGGATATGCAACAAAAACTACAAAGAAACAAACTATACAAATCAAAAAATATTTTATTGTATTCATATAAATCTATTGAATTCTGTCGCTTTGCATATTCTGAGCGAATTGCAAAGGGCTAACATCTGGTACTGTTTTTTCTTCTATGTTCTTTTGATGCTCTTTCAAGAAATTTGCACGAGCAATCTGTTCTTCTCTGGTGACAACATCTTCTTGGGTTGTATCAGTGTATTCTTTTGCTGTTTTAATAACAGGAACAGTAATGTTGGTTTCTATTTCTTCGGTATTTTTCAATACAATGACTATCACCACCATAATGAGCAAAAAAACTAATCCCAAAGCTACGCTAATTCTCTTTATCGTAAGAAATGAAAATTTCATATGGTAACAGTATATCATTTATTTTCGTTTACAACAGTAACCCTGTGGATAGAGTTTGAAATATTTTTTGACATAATGAAAAACCCCGCAGCCAAGCTGTCGGGGTATCAGGGTTTTTCATTATGTAGGGCTTAGTCAAAGAGTGTTGGTCTATCAGCATGGAGTTTGATGTATTCTTTCTCTTTTCCTTGATCTTTTACATACTTTGCTATTGTTGATTCAGATCCATGTTTACTTACTGTATTTATGAAATACCCATCAGTCCAGAACTGACCTCCCCAGAGCATTTGCTTAACTTCTGGATTATTTCTGAATACCATCTTTGCTGTGTTTGATTTGATGATTTGTACTATGTTTTTGGGTAATATCATAGGAACCGACTGTACAAGAAAGTGTATGTGGTCTTTATCTGTTCCTATTTCTAAAAAGTGTATCTCATGTCGTTTCGCTATTTCAATACATGTTGATTTTATAGTTTGATCAACCTGTGGTGAAATTACAACACGACGATATTTTATTGGGCATACTATGTGGTACAG
>JANPGR010000073.1:0-11794 GCA_031424015.1 Candidatus Nomurabacteria bacterium | reverse complement strand
AATAGCAAAGTATGTAAAAGATCAAGGAAAAGAGAAAGAATACATCAAACTCCATGCTGATAGACCAACACTCTTTGACTAAGCCCTACATAATGAAAAACCCTGATACCCCGACAGCTTGGCTGCGGGGTTTTTCATTTTTAATAACTGTTTTTACTCAAAACACAGCAGGTATAGCTCTCGGTGGGTGTATAAATGCAAACTTTATTCCGGGTGCAGTATATTCGAGTAGTAAAAAAACACTAGATATTTTGGAATCATTAATCGAGTCATCTCAAATAGCCCAAGGATTAGTTCGCATGAGCTGTTCGAATTCTGGAGACGGGATACATTTGGATACATTTCGCGTGATAGCATCAATAGTTTCATTATTTTTCTTTCATTTGATTTCATTCGCTTTATTAATGAATGCCCAATATTACAAAAGAAGGTATTTCATCGTTATTTCTTTGATAATACTACTCTTTTTTGCTCCAGATTTAATAAAATTGTTGTTAGATTAAGGTTGTATCAAAAATTGATTATAGCTCAATGTAATAATCCGGGGAGGTGGTATTAGTAGTAAAACTTAATTGCAGTTTATAAAAATCAGAGCTATACTATCGGTATATGATTTTTACATTACTCGGCATTATCGCCTTTATCCTCATTATTAGCATCCGTCAGGTCAATCAATACGAACGAGGTGTCGTCCTCACGCTCGGTAAATATACTGGCATGCGTGAGCCTGGACTCACCCTGATTGTACCCATTATTCAATCCATGGAAAAAATTGACATCCGTATGAAAGCCGAAGACGTCCCTGACCAAAACGCAATCACGCGCGACAATGTATCTGTACGCGTGAATGCAGTGATCTATTACCGTGTAGTAGACGCTGCCCGTGCACAGTTGGAGGTAGAGAATTTCCGCTATGCGATGTCGCAGTATGCACAGACGACCATGCGTAATATGGTAGGGGCAGTTACCCTCGACGAATTATTATCCGATCGTGATGCTATTGCAGATCGCATCCGTGCGGTCGTGGAGAAAGAAACCGCAGCATGGGGACTATTGGTCCACAATGTAGAATTAAAAGATGTTGCATTGCCACCAGAAATGGAGAGAACCATAGCAAAACAGGCAGAGGCAGAGCGAGAAAAGAGAGCAGTAATCATCAACTCCGAAGGAGAATTGGGCGCGGCACAGAACATGGCAGCGGCAGCAAAAATATTGTCTGAAACACCGGGCGCACTGCACCTGCGTACCCTGCAATCCATCAACGACATGTCATCGGATCAATCCAACACAGTGGTGTATATGGTGCCTGTCGAGGCACTCAAGGCGCTTGAAGGACTCGCGAGTTTGGTGAAGAGAGATTAGTAGTTTATGAAAAAGATTGTGTTTTTTATTGTGACAGTATTGTTTGTAGTAGGGGCTCACTCTGTTTTCGCATCAATGCCATTACCAAAAGATCACTATATCTACACGCAGGATGTGCTGGTATATTGTAACGCAGATGCTTGTATTGAAGCTAAACTGCTTGAAAATTTTAGTGAAGAAGATGTCGATTTAAATGTTTTTGATAGTCAAGATATATCAACAAAGATGCAATATCAAGATAATTTTTCATTTTCTGCAAATATCTTTGAGCTAGGAAATATCAAAGAAATAGGCGTAGGGGTTTATAAGATCAGATATCAAACTTGTTCACCAGAAGTTATTCTTCAAGACGTAGAACCATATGTTTGCAAAAACGATAAGGTCATTCTAAATATTTCTAAAATAGATACAGGTAATATATCAGCAGAAGATTTTTGGAAAGAATATAAGGTAAAATATGACAATACAATAACAATGAATATAATTATAAAACAAATAATCCATCCAGTACATTTAGTATCGTTTGCAGTAATAGCTTCTGCAATTATTGGTTGGTCGCGATATCACAGGTCTACAGAAAAGCCTTCAATCGCTAAGCAGCTGGGCTTACTTGCTATAGGGGCAGGTATTTCTGTTGTTTTATTTTTTGCTACTACGTATTTATTTCAAAATATTGATTACAATATGCGTATCTATTTCATCCTTGGACCAATTGTACTCTCATCAATTTTGATTGCACTTCAGAAGAAGAATTTTTTGTTACAATTATTTGTGATTTTAGCAGCTTATTTTTGTGTGACAGTTATTTATCATGCAATGACAATTTCAATATAAATAGAATATAAAATAATTATGACCATCGACGCAACAGTTTGGAAATTTATCACAGAACATATCGACACCGTTATTTTTGCTATAGGTTTATTCATTGCATGGCGATTTGTGAGTTTTGCCTCGTTGGCAAAATTATTCAAAATCTCTCCACAAGAACAAAAAGCATCACTGCAAAAAGTACGAGAAGCTTTGGATAAAAATGCACCAGAAAATCAAAAGGTGATAGAACAGCTAGACAAATTACAAAAAGAAATAGACCAGAAAGTAACTAAATAATATATGAATTACAAAGTCAAAATGTGTCACCCATTAAAACCAGAAGTCATCGATTTAGGTTTTTGTAGAAATAGTGAAATAAAGGAGAGATTTGAAGAATTCAAGTGGCTAGATTTATTGAACCAGATGAAGGGAAAAACAGATCAAGATATATGCTTTTCACCGTCACTAGAATTTACTGATGAGCTAGATCACTGTTTGTCATTTTCTGTGTTAGAGGAGAAATCAGGAGAATTAAGTTTTTATTTATTTTATATTCGACCAAAGACTAGGAAAATATTAGGAATATTTTCTAAATTTGATCCAGAATATGGAACAAATATTGAAATACTTTATAGTAAATGCTATGAGTATATAGAAAAATTTACACAACAAGATTACGAGTGGTTAGATAATATGGTAAAGTAGCTCTATGAACCAGAATGGAAACCGATTATACGAGGCTACAAGGAATTGTTTTCAGGAGAGCTTTTTGAAAAGTAAATGTATGGTATAATGCTGATATATGAAAAAGCAATTATCACAGCGGGCAAAAGAGCGCCTAGAAAGTCTACAAAAAGCATATTCTCAGATGAGTCTGGCTTTGGCGCGAGGCACCTATGATGATCTCGAATTGGCAGGCCTCGTACAGACTTTTGAATTTACGATTGAACTCGCCTGGAAAACCATGAAAGATATCCTCGAATCAGAGAATTATTCTCCTATGTCTCCAAAAGATACCATTCGTATAGGCGCTCAAGCAGGATTGATAGATGATGCTGTGACGTGGTTGGATGCACTAGAAAAGAGAAATCAAATATCTCACACCTATGATGAATGGGTCGCTAATAATGCAGAGTCGCTCATTAGAAATCATTTTGAGCCAGTTATTCATACATTCATACAATACATTGTAGGACAATATGAATAATGGTTTTACGAAAACAGGTTTGAGTGAATCCGATATTGCTGTCATCAGGTCTTCTTGTTCATCGTTTTCTGAAATAGACAAGGCTACACTCTATGGCTCGCGAGCACGAGGTGATCACAAGAAATTTTCTGATGTTGATATTGCTCTATTGGGAGATTTTGGGCCTACTAGTAGTGCAGTAAGCGGCGTTTTTGGTATGCTCGAAGATTCAAATATTCCTTATGTATGTGACGTAATCCATTATGATTCAATTTCGAGTGAAAAACTCAAACAAAATATACAACGTGACGGAGTTTTATTATATACTAAAGATACTATCGAAGATAAATCCCTGTTTGGGAGGTTTATAATTTTATTTTGCTATCTAGTGGCAGTAGCTTTAATAGCTATAGGTATTTTTATTGATATCGATAACAAAACATTATCACTAGTTTTAGGGGTTGGTTTTTTCTTGCTTATTTACTTTAGAGATACTGATCTGGCAAAAGCAATTACAGAATTTTTCTCCGGATATAATCACACATAAATATGTTTATGAATATACAATCACTCTATACGATAAAAGTAGGTAATAGAAAGATAGATAGAATAATTGTTGCCCTGTTGATATTTGGTTTTGCGTTTTGGACTGTATATAATGCTATAAACACAGCGGTGATATACAAAAACTCTGTCGAGGTATTAGGTAAAATTGTAGCGGTTGAAAATCGTGGGATATATCGAGTTGAGCATGTGAGTAATAATCAAAAGATGACAGGTTATCATATTGATAGATCGTATTTATATATGAAAGGTCGCAATCAAGGACCGATATATAATGTTGGGAATTTAATAACAATTAGACATATAAAAGGTTACGATCAGGTTTATACTAGTTCGTCCCTATTGTTTCAAATATTCAACCCTTTGATATTTTCATTTCTGTTATTGGCTATTTGGGTGATATTAAAAATGTATAGAATATAATTGGAAAAGTAAATAGTCCTATATTCTACACATTATTTTTGTTTGTACTAGTAGACTGTTGTGGATAAAAAAACTTTACAAATACAAACTAGAGTATAATTCATACATATGAATATAAAACCACTAACCATATGCACGGTATTGTTTATTAGTATTTTTAGTTTTGGACAGTACTCATCAGTAGATGCTCAAGTCGTCCTTCTCGAATCTGACCTCGTCACAGTTGGGCTCGATGCGGCTTCAGATACGGGATTGAAAAATAATGATGGAGTAACAAATCTCGTTAGGCCTACATTCCGAGGCAAGGCGCCATTTGGAGCAAGGGTAACGGTAAAGATCAACAATTCTCCTCTATGTCGAGCAACAGCAGTATCAAATTCAACGTATTCATGTAAAAGCGAGATAGAACTCCTAGAAGGAAAATATACAGTACTAGCAGAAACCGCTAAATATTATACAAAAAATCCAGCTAGTATCACCCTGGATGCTAAAAATACCACGCCACCTACTAATCCAACATTAGGATCAATTAGCGATACAGGGAGCAGTGCGACAGATATGATCACCATATCAAAAATGCTCCAAATCAAAGGATTCGGCGAGGCAGGAGCGAGGATAGATATCCTCGCAAACGGTATTTCTGTATGTAACCTGATAATACCTGTGAGCAATTCCTATCAATGCACTTACTACGTTACTAAAACCGGTGTATACAAACTCCGGGCCCTAGAGACAGACCTAGCAGGGAACAAGGCAACTTCTCTCCAAGAAGTAACGCTGACTATAGTAGAGCCAATTCCAAATGGAGCAACTCCAACCATTCCTGATTTATCCTCTGGCTCTGATTCTGGTGTTTCTAATGAAGACAATATTACAAACAACAAAACACCGAGCATAACAGGAACAGGGACGAATGGCCTCAAGGTCCAGGTGGTAGTAGATGGCAAAGCTACCTGCACAAACCTCATAATAGATTCCACCTACAGCTGTTCTCCGATTTTGTCAGTAGACAAGAAATACACAGTATCAGCTCGTTATATTGCAGAGGATGGGTCTGTAGGTGCGCAGACATTGCCATTAGAAGTAGTCTTGAAAACATTGAAATCTATACCAGCTATCCCAGATTTGGTGGACGAATCAGATGACGGTATGAGCACTACTGATAATATTACCTATAGCAAGTCCTTGATAGTAAATGGCACAGCTGATATGGGCGATAGTGTCAATCTAATGATCAATGAAAATTCTGTATATACTACCGTGCTTGGTCCTGATGAAACAAAATGGACATTTACCTATACTGCATCAGATTTGGGTGAATATAATGCCGTAGTCGAGACAACTGATGTTGCGGGCAACAAAGCTGTCTCGCTCCCATTGAGCATATCAGTAGTGCGTAAACCAGAATTTGTTCCAACAGTACCAGAGCCAAATATCGTGGACGCGTCTGATACAGGGGCTTTTGCAACAGACAATACTACGAGTGACTCTACTCCTACATTTTCCGGGGTAGCTGGTATTTCTGGTAATATGGTATCGTTTTATGCAGATAGCAACAAACTCTGTGAATCTGTAGTAACATCAGAAGGTGCTTATGAGTGTACCTCGACGGTCCTGCTTGATGGTAGTTATAGTGTATCTGCAATACAGACAAATCCGTTCGGAGATCGTTCAGATATGAGTCCTGTGATTACGATGACTATCGATACCTTAAACCCGACACCTGCGTCCCTACCTGATTTGCTCACTTCGAGTGATGACGGGGCTAGTGGTACCGACAATAGTACAACCCTGACGTCTCTACGATTGATGGGGTATGCTGAAAAAAATTCAAAAATATCACTTTTAGTGAATAACGTCGAAGTATACTCTGCTCAACTGCCAAACACCTCGGGAGGTAATGGTGTAAGTTGGAGATATACCTACGATGCACCCAGCGAAGGTGTGTATACCATCAAGGTGGTAGAAACAGATCTGGCAGGGAATGCAGCACGTGCATCGCAAACATTAACAGTGACGGTTCTGCCGGTTGAACCACCTATTGAAGTAGTGGACGCTCCTGAGCCCGCAATTCAACCTATTGTTGAAACAGTAGATACTGTAGTTGCCGATCCTGTTGCAAACCAATAATCTTAGAACCTATCCAATAACCCAAGACTCACCCACGCGTCCTACGGCGCTTTTCTTCCCCTGTCGGTAAATATACTCCTTTCAGTCGTTATTTTTCTTGCGAAGAGGGTTCGCTATAGGTTATTGGATAGGTTCTTATATAAAAATATCAAACACCTCGTGAATGCGGGGTGTTTGATTATGAAAATGTGAAATAATAATGGTACTATAGTAGGTATGTTTTCTTTGTTCAAAAAAATGTTACGTACATCAGTTCGACGAAAATCTGTTAAAAAGGTAGGTGTGCGTGCGCGCCAACATCAGGATCTACATACAGAATCTGCCCGCAAGCTCGTGACAGAACGTGTGCTCTATTGGAATCAATTCTATAACTTCACCTACCAACGTATCGCAATCAGGAATCAATCCACGCGGTGGGGTAGTTGTTCGTCGATCGGTAATCTGAATTTCAATTATAAAATGGTATTTTTGCCTCCTCATTTGGTAGATTATATTGTCGTGCATGAATTGTGTCATTTGTATCATTTCAATCATGGTCATGAATTCTGGGAATTGGTAGCAAAAACGATACCGCATTATGCGCAGTGCGTTTCAGAATTAAAACAGGTAAATCTAAAGACGTTGGGAAAAGGTATGAAATAATGTATACTAATAAGGTATGAAAAAGGTGAAATCTGACCCAAGAAATGAAAATAAGCTCGTGATTTTTCAAGCCAAAAATGGCGCACTGGAATTGCGAGCAGATAATGAAAAAGATACCCTATGGGCAAGTCTAAATCAGATTGCTGATATTTTTGGTGTGCAAAAAGCAGCTATTTCGAAGCATATTAAAAATATCTATGAATCTGGTGAGCTTGAAGCTAATTCAACTGTTTCCATAATGGAGACAGTTCAAATTGAAGGGAGTCGTCAAATCAAACGTAATATTGAATACTATAATCTCGATATGATTATATCAATCGGATATCGTGTGAATTCGGTCCAGGCGACCAGGTTCCGTCAGTGGGCGACAGGTGTGTTGAGAGAGTATACCACACAAGGTTTCGTAGTAAATAAAAAGATTATCAAGAAAAATTTGAATTCTTTTATAGAATATATTACACCTTTGTTGCCTGCGGGCGACGTATTTACTCCAGAGCAGACTCTAGAACTAGTGTCGTTATTTTCTGATACTTGGATTTCGTTGGATAATTATGACAAGGGAATCATGATAGATCGAAAAGTTACCAAAAAAACAGTAAAACTAACTGCAGATGAATTACTGGGAGCTATTATGGAATTACGAACAGAATTGATTTCACAAGGTAGCGCAACAGATATATTCGCAACAGAGCGATCAAAAGATAGTATCGCAGGGATCATAGGTAATATTATGCAGTCGTTCGGTGGCAGTGCGGTATATCCGAGTATTCAGGAAAAAGCAGCACATTTGTTGTATTTCATGGTAAAAAATCATCCGTTTGTCGACGGGAATAAACGCAGTGGAGCATTTGCCTTTGTCTGGTTTTTGAATCGTGCAAAAATACTTGATACGAAATCTCTGACACCTATAGCCCTGACCGCTCTGACGTTGCTCGTAGCAGAGAGCAACCCAGTCGACAAGGACCAGGTCGTGAGATTGATTGTTAGTTTAATAACAAAGAAATAATATGAATATGAGAAAAATACAAAAGATTTCATTTGTTGTAAATTTGATAATATTATTGCCTATTGTGGGTGCGTTACTTTTGCCCAATATAGGTTTATTTTGGATACCAGCAATTTTGGCGTTAATTATTGTTTTAATCATACAGTCGATATATTGGTTAGTTTTTTATATAATTGTATGTATAAATAATTCAAAAAAGGATTCATATTTACATTCTGCGGAAAATTCTCTGAATAAATATATTACAGCTATTTCTTCGATAGAAATAATTTTAGGGATTTTGCTGGTTTTGAACTATATTTGGTAATTTATAGAAAGTCGAATCAACTATTCATTGTTTTGTGATATAATTTGCATATATGAAAATTATCTTGATTACTGCCGTTATTATTTTGTTAGCTATTTTTATTATTCCTACAAAATCTAGTGTGTCCCGTTCGATAGATATATACGCGCCAAAGCAAGCCGTATTTGATTATGTAAAACAGATCAAAAACCAGGAACGCTATAGTGTATGGGTAATGGAGGATCCCAATATCAAAATGACCTATACAGGTAATGATGGTACGATCGGATTTACCTCTGCGTGGGATAGTCAAATATCTAATGTTGGAGCAGGATCGCAGACAATTACAGAAATCACCGACAATTCCTATACGGTTGATTTGCAATTTATCCGTCCTTTTGTTGGGCAGAATACTGCGACAACAAGCGTAGAGGAGGTGTTGGTGAATGACTCTGACTATGTTACTCGCGTAACAACAATATTTTACAGCGAATCTCCACGGCCTAAAAATGTGATGTCTCTCGTAGGAAACTATATGATCGGCAAGGCAACGCAACAGAATCTAGGGAATCTAAAAGCGATTTTGGAGAAATAATGTAGTATATGCAAAATAAACTAAATATACCAATTTACACATATATACTTTACGTCTTGATATTTTGCGTTCCTCTTGCAGGTTTTATTACTCATTTTTTACAAAGAAATATTATTTTACAAAATACGTTTTACACTACTGTTATTGCAGCTGGCTTAATCTATTTACAAATATATCTAACCACTCAATCAACGGATAGATTCAAACTGTGGGCAATACATGGATTGCGTGTTGATAGAATTATATCGGTATTTGATTTTAACCTAGAACCTGAAGATGAAGAGGTGCGACCATTATTAGGTTGGTTATTTTGGTACAAAATTAAAAAATCCTATGCAAAGATTGTAAGATATGAAAAAGATAATAATGAAAACAAGCTAGCTTTAATTTATTGTTATGGTGTAGGTGATTCGCGATCAGACATACACAGAATGCATGTATTACCAGATATAGTAGAGATGGGTATGTTAACGGATTATATACACAATTTAAAATATTTCAAAAAAACAAGAGAAAGTGACGAATCGATTATAAGCGGTATCCAGTTTTTAAATAATTAAAAAATAGTATGAATTATATCTTACAATTATTTCTCAAGATTCCACTAGTCGGACTGTATGCAATTGGTATTGTATCAATTGTATCGGGTGACGTGTTTGCAAAATTTTGGTCAAAATCACATATACAGTTACATGCGACAGCTTCTCTGATTTTTTACATACTCGGAGGTTTGGTATTTATTTCCATCGTTGCGAAATCGCATTCAGTGGGAATATCAAATGTGATTTGGAATTTGGCTGGAATAATCGGAACCCTGGCGTTTAGTTACTTTCTCTTTTCTGAAACTATTTCGCCACTGCAGTTTTTCGGAATTGTACTCGGGATAGTTTCAATTATATTTATTACGTATTAGATTAAAATTATTCTTATGACCCCTATAGCAATACAAACAACCGTACAAAAGCCAATTGAATTAGTGTGGAAAAAATGGACTAATCCAAGCGATGTGATGCAGTGGAATCATGCGTCAGATGACTGGCATTGTCCGAGCGCTACCAATGATCTGCGTGTCGGTGGAGAATTCCATTATATAATGGCAGCGCGAGATGGTAGTGTCGAGTTTGATTTCAATGGTGTTTACACAGAAATACTTCCTCTGCAGAAAATCGCATACACGATCGAGGGTGGCCGCAAGGTGGTAGTTTTGTTCGAAAAAATCAGTGATACCGAAACTCAAATAATTGAAACATTTGACCCCGAAGACGAAAACCCAATCGAAATGCAAACTGCTGGATGGCAGGCAATATTGGATAACTTTAAGCAATATGTTGAAACAAAACTATAAACAAAAAGTAGAATCATTGCAAATTCAGGTACGTGAGGCACATCGGCAGGGAAAAATTATTCAGATTGCACACGGCAGTACCAATTCGACTCGCACTCAAGATGAAAATAACAATCAATATATTGTATATACAGGTGATTTAACCAATGTAATTGATGTGGACACAGTACAAAGAACTATTACCGTCGAATCAGGCATGTCGAATGAAATGATTTTTACCTATGCAAAGTCATACAGATTAATGCCACGCGTATTAGCCGAGTTTCCTGGTATTACTGCAGGCGGTGCAGTGCAGGGCGCATCTCTCGAGAGCTCATCGTGGAAATGGGGGCAATTTAATGATTCTTGTGTATCCTATGATGTGATACTGGGTGACGGTAGTTTTTTGAAATCAGTATCATGTGATAATTATTCTGATTTGTTTTATGGAATTTCTGGGTCGTATGGCAGTTTGGCTATTGTTACTGCGGTGACAATAAAATGCGATATATATAAACCATACGTAAAAATGGAATATATAAAAATTAAAACAGAATCATTGATCGATAGCATGAATTCAATGATGAATACTTCGATCGATTTCATCGAAGCAATAGTTTTTGGCAATACGAGTGTCATTATTACCGGATCACATTGTAGCGAATATGAACAAGAAATTGTTAGTTTTTCAAAACCAGTTGATGAATGGTTTTACCTCCACACGGAGCAGGTTTTAGAAAAGAAAGATAGTCATGTGGAATACACACAGTTATATGATTATCTATTTCGTTATGACAGGGGTGCGTTTTGGATGGGAAAGTGGGCAATAGAGTGGATGTGGATACCATTTTCAAAACGGGTCCGCTCGATGTTAGATATGTTTATGCATACGCGAAAATTGTATGATGGCTTACACGCTATGAATATTATGAATCAGTTTTTTATCCAGGATGCTTATGTTGACGATATGGGTGTGCAGGCATTACTTGACTTTAATTCAAAAGAACTAAACATCTTCCCGTTGTGGATTTGCCCTATGAAATCGACACAGGCGAATCAGTATTTCTCACCGCAGTATTCGGGCACGGGTGGCATGCTCTATGATGTTGGAATCTATGGAAAACATAACAAAAAAGACGCACGAGAAATAAATAGAGCATTTGAAAAATTGGTCCACGAATTAGACGGACGTAAAATGCTGTACGCAGAGAATTTTTATACAGAATCAGAATTTTGGGATATTTACAATATTGAAAAATATGATGAATTGCGGAAAACATACAGAGCAGAAACCTTCACCAGCATGTATGAAAAGATTTCAGTCTTCTTCTCACACATCTAATGCAACAATTACTAGAATGTATTAGAATGAGAAAATATGAAAAAACATCACATTTGTCTTTCAAAAAAAGACAGAGAAAGGATAGAATTCTTGCTTCAAAGCAGTGTTTCTCCTGCTGAAA
>JANPGR010000072.1:0-1816 GCA_031424015.1 Candidatus Nomurabacteria bacterium | reverse complement strand
CCGCGCTGCGTCAGGAACCAGCCGACCTGTGTGCGCTCGGCCTCGGCCTTGGCCGCCGCGGCCAGGCGTTCGCGCTGCCCGTCGACGGTGAACACCGCTTCGGGCAGCGGCGGGTTCCACGGCCAGTGCGCAATGCGGTTGCGGCGCATGTGGTCGGCAACTGCCTCTGCCAGCGCGGGGTCGCTGGCGCGCAGCGTGAGGCGATTGGTCTGCAACAGGGGTGGGGACGAGGCCATGGGCAGGACGATAGCGTGCCGGTTGCTTGCGCGGCTTCGTCACACGCCGATTGGCGGCCAGTTCGGCAGCCGGTACATTGCGCCGCAGATCTTCGTGGCCGTAGGGCTGTCGAGACGCGTAGGCGTAGCAAGGAGTACACATGGGGAACTTTGGCGATGCGCTTGCGCACCACAAGCGCCTTCAAGACCGCATCGCCCACAGCAAAGATCTGCTGGAACGGGTCAGGATGCGCCTGTCGTCGCGGCCTGCGTGCTCGCGTCCCGACCTTTGTATATATGCGGCTGGAAGCCTCGCGCGGCATGAGACTGGTCGTGTTTCAGATCTAGACCTTTTCTTCATTGGCCACAGGCCCGCACGCGAACAAGGAAAACGAAGCATTTCAAGACTACAGGAACTGCAGGCGTTCTCAGAATTGATTCAGTTGAACAGCGACCTGAGCCTGGAGCCATTTAGCGGCGATGGGCAATACCTAAAAGTGCATGAACTCGACGACATCATCGGTGGCACTGGAAGCTCTGACGACGACAGCGAAAATCTGTTCACGACCCGCCTCCTGCTGCTTCTAGAGAGTAAGCCGCTCGCGGGGATTGATGTTTACGATCAGGCCGTTGCTGACGTCTTAGACATGTACTTTCGTGATGGGCGAGGCCGCAAAGGCTTTCGACCTCTGTTCTTGCTTAACGACGTTCTTCGGTACTGGCGGACTCTTTGTTTGAATTACGAGCGCGATCGATTCGAGCAGGGCAAGCCCTGGTGGAAGCGCAATCTGAACCTGAAGTTCCCAAGGAAGCTGACTGTCTACTCGACTGTCCTCAGCATCATTGCTTTCGGTGTCACCTCCGCAGAAGACTTCAAACCCATCGCCGCCATGACTCCTATGGAGCGATTGGCGGCTGCACTCGATTGCATGGCCGACCCGCTTCTAGAAGCCGGCTTTGCCGCCGTGCTGGACGACTATGAAGATTTCCTTGCCGCAAAGTCGCACAAAGAACTCGACGGCGCGCATCCCCCGACGCTTGAAGAGTTCAGTGCGAAGGCCCAGAGGTTCGACGATTTTCTGCACACAGCTCTTGCGAGCCAGTCCCTCGATCGCAATCTTGTGCGCTATGTGCTGATCTAGCGCCGAACAACGTGCCCTACTTTGTGTTTGTTGAGTTCGGGAGCGAACACGTCCGCGACTTCCTCCGGAGGCTTCGCGATGCTCTAAGCTCAGAGCCGAAGGTCTCGCCGATTCACGTAACGCTACGCGGCCCGTACGAAGACCCCCCGCCGGTCGATGAGCTGCAGGCCTATGCAGATCGCTTGCGCGGGTACGGTGTGAAGATCCATGACCATGGCTACTTCAACACCCCAGCAGGGTTCTCCGTGTTTTTGCGCGCGGAGTGCACCGTGTTTCGTGAGCTCTGGGACAAACCTGACTTCAAGGGCTCTCGTGCCCTCATTCAACCTCACATCACAGTTTTTGAGTCTCAAGATCGAACCTCGGCACAGGCGGTGAAGGACTTTCTCAAGCGTGAAAGCATCCACATTCACACCTATGACTTGTTCCTGAGCGTCTATCAATCGCGAGCGCCGCAAC
>JANPGR010000071.1:0-4411 GCA_031424015.1 Candidatus Nomurabacteria bacterium | reverse complement strand
ACGATTTGAAACTGGATATTTCTCGTAAAAACACACAAATACTCATTCTCTGTACTGATAGTACAGCTCATTCGTATTTCTGTATTTTTCCTTCGAAATCTCTCTGTTTCAAATTCGTAATCCCTATTGGGATAGGCTCTTGACCATTCCCAAATCCCTTGTAATTTGTCCAAATCTATGTATACTAGTCTCTATATGACACTGAATGCACAAACACGTGACCGTTCCAACAACTTGCACACTCTCCGTACTGCAGGGCTATTACCAGCTGTAATCTATGGTGCAGGTATTACTTCTACCTCTATTGCGGTAAATCATAGTGATTTTATCAAACTCTACAAGGTCGCAGGTGAAACAACCGTAATCGACATAATAATCGATGGCAAGGTTGTCCCAGCACTCGTTTCTTCGGTCGAGGTAAACGCAGTAACACACAAGGCTCTGCACGTAGATTTCCTCGCTATTGATGCGAAATCTGTAGTTACGGTAGCTATTCCTGTGCGTATTGTCGGTGAGTCACCAGCTGTTTCTAGTGGGCTCGGAATCCTCAACACTATTATGGATGAAATCGAAATCGAAGTCCTCCCAACAGAAATCCCACAGCATATCGATATTGATATTTCTGTACTTGCAAACGTACACGACAGTATCCGTATCTCTGATTTGAAACTCTCTGGATCAGCTCAGGCTGTAGGAGAACCAGAAACAGTGATTTGTGTCGTTTCAGAATTCCAGGCAGAAGTAGAAGAATCAGAAATGAACCTCGATTCTATCGAAGTAGCAAAGAAGGGCAAGAAAGAGGTTGCCGACGAGGAATAATCCTCCCGCACACTTTTTCTCCACAATTCACTTGTATATACATTTTCCAAAACATTAAAACCGCCTCGCAAGGGCGGTTTTTGATAGGGTTAGCAGGGGTTGAGAACAGTAGGAAAGAGGCAGTACTGGTACTTGACAATATATACCATATATGCTAATATATATTTGTAGCAATTTTGCTACAAAACCTTTACATTCTAAATACTCATAAAATAGCGAGACGCGCGACAGATTGGTTCGATTATTGGGTCTATAATACACTTGTAGATCGAATAATCGAACCAGTTTTCTGGTATTGATTTGTACAAATATTTTTTTAACAATCAAACAGTTTAGTAATGAAGAAAATCTTTTTTCTTAGCGTCATTGTCATTTTTTATTTAATCGGTTGTAGTTCAACTACACCAAAAAATACTGAATGGTTAGAAAGTAGCCAGACTGAAAGCACTCTTGAGACTTCAGATTCAGTAGCTCAAATAAAAGCTCTTACGGTAGCAGAAATCGAACAATTTTGTCAGATTATAGAGCAAGACGTAAAATCTTTTACAATGCTCGTTAACCATGGGACAATTTTCCGCGGTGATTCGCTCGGTTGTGACGAGGAAGATAATATTGGGCGTACATATGCTGTTGGGTTTGGAGTCAAGCAGATAGGCAAGGTAACAGTCGTAAATGAAGATGGAAAATCTTATGCATTGAATGGGGGTTTGTACTTATCTCGTGTCGAATTATCATATCCGAAACATGATAGTGTTGTTATCGATATTAGTTTAGGCGGACACCTCAATTCAAAAGACTATAAAACATTCATGCCTAAAAATCAGTTCATTGAGCGCTGGGTTAGACTTCGGAAAGGATCAGGTAGCTCTTGGATTTTATTGGGTGTAATGGAGCATAATCCCAAATACGAAGCCCCACTATATGCTGATGATGCTGATCCTATCAACAATCCTGAATATTTTACGGCAGTATGTACGGAATCAGTGCCCTCTGGTTTGGAGTCACGTTTAAATACTGCCTCCAATCTGGTATTAAGCAAGGCCTTGTCAAAAGTGACGTCGTGCAATTAGTATTAATGTTTGTAAAGAAAAGCGTTATTCAGTTTTATATGAATAACGCTTTTTCTTTTGAACAACCGAATTTTCGATGCTCTACTGCGGATTATACCTTTGTCATTCCCGTGCAGGCGGGAATCCAGGTGACTAATATTACAGAAGAAGGTTGTTTTTAATCAAGATTTTTACTATATGTCTTCTAAAGAATAAACATCGAAAGCCATTTCCTCATATGGATGAACTTTTTTTACTGCTTCAATAACTTGCTTGAGTAGTTCTCTTGGGACTACAACCTCAATCTTTTCTTCTTCAACAGACTCATATTTCACCGCTTCACCAATGCTTGGATTTGAGTTTTCATTTCCACGATAGCGACCAACGCCTTGTGTAGAAAAGCTACAAAAATCGTAGTTTCCTATTTTTCCTGCTCCTTCATTACCAAGAGTCTCACGGATGATCTCTGAATGAGAAAGCGGGGTAAATACAACGAGTTTTACGTTTGGTGATTGCATATTATTTCTCAAACTTTATAAACCCGTTATTCTGTAACCAAGACCACAACATGTCTGCACTGCGACCTTCTTTTATCTCCCTTTTTGAAAGTTTTTCAAAGATTTCTTCTGCTGAAAAAATCACTGTTTCAATATCACCTTGTTCATGCTCTTCTAATTCTTGTTCACCGATATCCGCATTTACCACTTTGAAATAATGCAAATCCCATTCGACAGAGGCTCCTGCTTTTGAAACTTCGAGAGCAGTATATTCACCACCGGATACTCCTGCTTCCTCTTTACCTTCTTTTCGTGCCGCATTTTCAGCAATAGGAGAGATATCATCACCACTATTTCTGTGAGCATCAAGTTCGTCGACGGAGTCGAATACTTTTCCACCAGGTACTCTGAAATCATACCCACCTGCTTCACGGCGAAGTTCGCGAGTCATGAGAAGTGCCTTCATTCCGTCTTTTTCAGTTTCGATAAGAAGCCGAACGCCTGGAGCACGAACAGCAGTCTCAAATATTACCCCTGGTTTACCTTCCCAGGTTACTACTTCAAACATTTTGCCTCTGTAGGCAATTTCAAATTTGGGTTTCATTTCTAGTGATTTTAAGGGTTTATCCATAATACCAACAGTATATCATTTTTATCTATTTTTTAAAGTGATTTTTCACACCAAAACCGCCTCGCAAGGGCGGTTTTGATAGTGTCAGTATGTTGAAAAGTTTTTCAAAGATTTACGGCGGGATGATATACTCTAACTATATGTACAAAAAACCACAGTATTTTATTTTTATTATATTACTATTGCCGCTTTTTAGTTTTGCTGCACCTCCAAAAAAGGTACTATTCCAAGTTCCGTATCAATATTTGCGTTATGAAGAAACAGTCGTAACTGACAAAGAATATAAATCATTGCAAAATTCACTGTATACTCTTATCACAAAACTTATGTATATCTCTATTGATAATTTTGAGAGTGACCAAATTATTCCAGGGCAATTCCATGTGCGGCGCATAGACGATATCAACAATGACAAAATACCGGATTATCTGGTAGAAGTGCAGAGTATGACAAGTAGCGAAAAAACTTCATTGCCGGTATTGTCCAACAGTGGGAAATATGGACTTATGACTATAACTCCACAGTTTCCTGTACAATGGTTGCTCTCAAAAGAAGATTCTGGCGGTGTAGATTTTGCATCAAAGGAGAACAAAATCTTTCTTTATAATTACAAAAATGATAAAGCTGATAATACGAGAACTCGTTGTACAGTTGTGATTTTATATACTTACAATGAATCAACAGGGAAATACACTCAAACATACCCAGACGCGACCGATCCTGTATTGATAGATGGGATATGCGGAAACAAAACAGCGAAAGGTGCATCATCACAGCAGAATTTCCCCATTCCAGAAAAACTCAATGAACCAGCATCCAACTCTCTACCTAGAAATCAAAACAATATAAAATGGTTAAAGGCTCGATATAAATCTCTTATAGTCTATTATCCTGCTGGTTTTTCAATAAAAAAATATTCAGCAAACGTAGGTAGGCCAGACGCAACATCAAAATTTGACTACCTCATGATAAAAGATAAAAATAAAAAGGATTTTATTGAAATCAACAATGATCATAGATTTTATCTTGGTTGTTATTTAAAAGAAGAGTCTAATCATACTGAAAATGGTGTTGTGCCATCTGCTGAAAGCGGAGCTAGCGCACTGATTGGGTATTATGGTCAAAATTCTGATGATACCGAATACCAGCCGCCGATTTGTACTAATATTCATAATTTTAATATCACTACAGTATCAGACAATCTATCAGTAGAACATAGTAAATTATTCGAGGAAATCGTGCAAAAAATACAAAAGGTAAAACCTTAATTTCTTTTAGAGCCTATCCCAATAGGCACCAGCCTATTGATAACACTATCAGGCTTTTACGATTTGAAACTGGATATTTCTCGTAAAAACACACAAATACTCATTCTCTGTACTGATAGTACAGCTCATTCGTATTTCTGTATTTTT
>JANPGR010000070.1:0-1724 GCA_031424015.1 Candidatus Nomurabacteria bacterium | reverse complement strand
TTTGAGAACTTTGGATGGGGGTAACAATTGGCAACCAGTAAACACGGGAACATTTTACGATATTAATGACCTATATTTTGTTAGCGACCAAGTTGGTTGGGCTGTCGGAGACAACGGTATAATTCTTAAAACCAACAATGCGGGAAATGATTGGCAAAATGTGAGTGTAGGAACGACTGAATCTCTTAATCGTATTCATTTTTCAGACTCGCTAAATGGTTGGATAGTTGGAACACAGGGTATGGTTTTGAGAACAACCGATGCTGGTGCTTCTTGGAAACAACTGTACTCCGGTACAACGAATGCACTTTATGGGGTTCATTTTGCTAACAATAGTACTGGTTGGGTAGTAGGTTCTGGAGGAGCCATTCTAAAATACACACCTTCTCCTCCTAATTGCTTACCCACTATTCCTCTACATCAGCAGATAGATATACCAATAGATGCAGAAATCACTTGGTCAGAGGCTTCTGGCTGTGAAGATGGTTACCGTTTGTCTATTGGCACCTCTCCCGGTGGTACAGATCTGCTTAACAATCAAGATGTTGGTAATGTATTTAGTTATGCTCCTTCGCAACCATTGCCAGCCAATGCGACCATTTATGTCACCTTAAAACCGTACAATAGTATTGCAGAAGCAAGCGGCTGTGAAGAATTTTGGTTTAAAACAGGCCTAAATACCCTCTGCACCACCGTCACCACCACAAACGACTCCGGCCCCAATTCCCTCCGCGCCGCCATCAACTGTGCCAACACCAACCCCGGCCCCGACACCATCCGCTTCGACATCCCCGGCGCGGGCCCGCACATCATCGCCCTCGCCAGCGACTTGCCCAACATCACGGACGATGGAACGATCATAGACGGAGACAGCCAGCCCACGGGCAAAATCATCATCGATGGCGGAAACATGACGGATTACATCGTTTTACTGTATTCGGAACTAAACGCGAACACGAAAATTAAGGGCTTGACCATTCGAAACGCGCCCGGTCGCGGCATCGCATTGCACAAATGCACTGGTTTTTCGATTGAAAACTGCAATTTTTATGGCTGCGGTCGGCTCGACCCGCAACCGCAATCTTCGCTGTTGCAATTGTGGGGCTGCGAAAACGGCATAGTCAAAGGGTGTCGTTTTGGCGTGACCGAAAACAAAGCCCTGCATCCGACCCGCACGGCTTTTGGCATCACGGCTTCGGGGCGAAATATCCAAATCGGCGGGGCGAGGTCGGCGAACGAGGGTAATGTGTTTGGGAACAATCATTTTGCCGTCGGACTTTGGAGCGATGCCATGGTGCCTTTGTTGGCAGAAAATATCCGTATTTACGGGAACAACATCGGCACAGACGCGACCACGACGCAAGTATGGCCTAATTACCACGCTTTTGACATGGGCAACGACATGACTGACGTGCAAATCGGCAATGGCATGGCTGATTTTGCCAATATCGTGCGCCATTGTGAAGACTTTATCCAAAGCGGCTATGGCACACCCACTGTTTATCAGGTGGAATACCGGCACAATTTGTTCGCCTGCAACAACAAAAGCCTTGACTATTGCCCCTGCACTCCTGCCCGCTCTGTGGACATTGCGCTGGCGCAAACCGACAAAATCACGGGCATGTCCATGTCAGGCGACACTATTGAAGTCTATCAATCCGGGGATGCTACATGCCCAAATACCGTTTGCCAAGGAAGTGTTTGGCTGGGACGCACCGTTGCCG
>JANPGR010000069.1:0-7846 GCA_031424015.1 Candidatus Nomurabacteria bacterium | reverse complement strand
CGGAGAGAGGTAATTGGTCAGTTGTAGAAAGGTATGTAGCCAACCAAGGAAAAACGAATGATGGAGACAAACAACTCAGTCTGTTCTAGTCATATGTACCCACAATACCCCGACGGCTTGGCCGCGTGGGTGGTTTATTGGCTTTACTGTATCCGAACTAGAAACTCACAGAGTTTGACTGGAAAAGCTCTAGCAAAGATCAAAAAAATATGATAGAGTAATTGGGTCCGAGACCACCTCAAATTTATTTGACAGACTCTCGGATATGAATGGGAATTATGGATTTTGTTCGGTCGACCTCAGGGAGGCAGCACACCTCTCCATAATTCCTAATCTGCGTCGGTGGCGGAGTGGTCAATCGCAACAGACTGTAAATCTGTCGACTTTATGTCTACGAAGGTTCGAACCCTTCCCGGCGCACAGGACTGCAATTTGCCTCTCAGAAGGCACAAAATCACTAGAAATCTCCTTATTCGTAAGGGGGTTTTTAGGTTCTAACCTGCTCGAAAACCCTGTGTACACTGAAGCAACTTTTTTAATCTGTACCAACGCTGGAATCCTTGTGATATTGAGCTTTTTGTCCATTATAGTTAGGTTCGAACCAATACAAGAGAGTATCTGCTTTTTGACCTGTGGTCCACCATTTTTGAACCTTTCCGCCACATTCTGACTGAAATTGAGATAGTCATTTGCTAATGAAACCCAGTTGATGGACCTGTTGTGAGTTTCGGCCAATTCATTTCTAATGTGGATCAATTCTTTGTTTGTCTGGTTTTGGATTTGTCGTAACTGGTCCGCATCTATTTCTCCATTTGCTCGCATCATGACGAGATTACTTAATCTGTTAGTGAGTTCAGTCTCTCGTTTTCGTGAATGCGATAATAGCAATTCTTGCTCTTTGGATTCATCAACATTCATTTCCTTGAGTGCATCGACAGCCCATCGATAAAAGTCCTCATGAATCTCTAGGGTTTCGAGTTCACTCAATATTTGTGATTCTAGTTCTACCTCTTCAATGGATCCTTGTGCACATTTGCATAGAGTATTTTTCTTTGTACAGTGATAATATGTTTTACTAAAAATTGTTGGTTTTTTCATTTTTGATATTTCAGTTCCACATTTTGTGCAAGCATCAGAATTTTTACACGAAAACTTTGTTTTGCATTCTGTACAAATACACTGAATTTTCTGTTCTGCAGTAATAGACATACCACATTCACCACAAAATAGGGGACCGCGATAGGTAAAAGATTTAGTATTGTTTTGTTCAATACCCTTATGTTTATTTCCTAGTAATATCTGTGCTCGTTCAAATTCAGCTTGAGATACTATAGGAGTGTGGTTTAATTAAGAGTAAGGTGTCCTAATGGAGGGGTGCGGGTGCTAAAAATATAATTACATCATAATATGAAACTACAACCTGAGCAAAAAACAAATAGTGAACCATTGCAGATCTTGAGTTATGAAGAATCAACACAGTTCGAACCAAAGACTTCATTTGTGTGGCTCTATGAAGGAGAGTATTGCAGTATCGAATGCTTTGGAGCGAATCATACAAAAGGTCAGCACTCTCAACTAGATCAAATCAAAACCCAATGTCTCCAATTCAAACCCGATTGTATCGTTGTAGAGGGTTATGAGCGTCTTGCTGGTCTCTATGAAATGGCGCCAGGGACACTTCAGGCGCTGTATCAAAAGTGGGATCCAGATACCATGAATGAAGGTGCGCATGGAATAACGCTTGCGGAAGAACTCCAAATACCAGCGTTTTGTCCAGAACCATTACTCGTCGACCAGGTTGAGCGACTTAAGGATTACTTTTCACTAGACGAAATAATGTTTTACTATTCTTGGCGGGCGGTAAAGAGCCGAAACTCTGGAATAGAAATAGAAGATGCACTGAAGAGGTATTCGAAGTATTTTGAATCCGTAACTGGAATTCAATATACTGCAAATGAGTTCTGGTTATTCTTTAGCACGATGTTTCCAGGTAAGTCCTCTTTTGAGGATTTTACCGCTGATGAAATCGAACAGTCGACATGGCCGCGATTAGCGAAAACTGCAACCAGATTCCGCACTCACGAGATCGCTGCACAATTGGCAGATATTCGAGATAATCATATTGTTAAAGAATTGCAAAAGTACTCCAAGCTGTATAAACGAGTATTTATAGTATATGGTCGCTCGCATGTCCCACGATGGATACCTGCACTTGAGGTGATTACTGGTGTATCAAAAAAAGAAATCCCTTTTTACTCTGTGAAAGAAGGATACGTTCCGTCAGTTTTTAGCAAAGATCCGTGTGACACTGCAATGTTGCAAGAAGCACTGAGCTCAGCTGAAATTGATCAGGGACTAGTTCCTTTTCTGCAACATTTTTTCGAACTACCGATTACTCCTCGTGAGAGTTGTTATGGTCATGCTGATACAGGCAAAGAGCCCTATTTGAGTTTTGTGTTGGATGATATCGGTGGTAATGAGTCACAGCTTCACACCCAACAATTGTTCTTGCACAAGATTAGTGAACTAGAGACAGTAATTAATGCACGATTAGGTGACGGTGCTGTAGTAGTAGTGCTGGACAAGCAAGATCATGGGGCTGGTCCTGTTGATTACACAGTCCAGTTCAAAATTAAAGACGGGGCCCTATATCACGAAATGGGAGACGGGTTCTTTTATGTAATTTGGGAAGAGTTTACCGCACTCGTAAAAGACCTAAAATAGTTGCTAGAAGCTTTGATCCATAAAGAAGAGCTTCTGGTAAGGAAAGGATATTTGCTTATGTTATAATCCAAGATATGCCATATTTGGGAATTACACACGAACATCCAATTACTTCTGCTACGGAAGAGCTATTCGATAGTCTTTGTGCGTTAACTCCAAAAGCGCTTGAAGTATTAATACCTAGTATTGAAGAAAAGGTTGGTGTAAAAGTTTTCGGGTTCGGTGGTAACAAAATAGTTTTTGGCGAAGCAGATAGTTCAAAGATTGAGGCATTTTACTATAGCTACTACCACGAAATCGATATAATGGAATCTGATGACAAGAGGGAAGGACAAATGAAATACTGGCTCGAAAGCAAACGGAGTGAGCTACGAAGAAACTATCTATGTCAAAAGATAATGCATGAATTATTTCCGGATCATTTTCCTTCTATGTACGCATTCTCGGTTAGGCCAAAACTAGAGGGTGATACTATGGTCAGCTTGGTTGCTTCAGATCAGAGAGAGAAGATCACTAAAGTTGAACATACGCCTGAAGAAAAACAAAGATTCGAAAGTGAATTGCAAAAGATCGTTACAATGTTAAACACACATGGTGCATATATTCAGGCTGAAGTACTAAACCCCGATAATGTTATAAAGAGCGACACTGGGAATTGGGTATACATTGATGATGTGGTAATTACGCCGCATGCAAGGATGTTGGTCTCATTTCAGAAGTTATTGTTGGGTATGAATATACCACTGGAATCAGCTAGAGCACAAAAGATCTTGGTTTGGGTGACCAAGATTGCCCAAAGTAGCCTTTCAGTGCCAGAACTCAAGTCATTCGAAGAAGAAAATACTAGGTTTAGCAAGAGCATGTCCTTGAAGCTCTCGTTACTGAAATACAGACTTGCTAACTTATTCAATTAGAATGTAGGTTTTGGTTGGGGTTAAAAAATCCGTGCAAATTTTTCAGAGGTATTTACAAAGATTACGAACCCCGGTGGGGGAGGTGTTTTAACTTGATATCAATGAAGTGGTAGTTGTCTGTAACTGGTAGACGATACAGACGATGGTTTTACTACTGTTTTATGGCATTATTACTACTTTCTAGCATATAGGTTCTAACTCGCCACAGTTCAGTGCACAATTGAAAAAGCTCCTATTAGTGGGGGCTTTTTCATTATGGTGGATTGAAGTTAGAACCTGGATTTACTCCTCAGTTTGTTGCAGATGAATTTTGTTGTACAATATTGGTATGACCTATTCCCGAGCAGAAGTTGTTGAAATTTGCAAGCCTGATCCGAACTGGATGAATTTTGACAAAGAGGTTGAATATACTCTTGTCAAAGAGAAGCTGGGTGATTATCTCAATGATTACTATACCGTATATGATGATATATTAGATTTTGAGCGGCCTACATTTATGGATTATGCAGAAGCATTTTTGGTTGGCAGTGAAATTGATATCACTGCTGATAAAAGAAATAAAATTCAAGACTTGGTCGATAGAAAATACACGCCTGAGAATCTTTGTATACCGTGCTTTTTATCGCAGGATCTACGGGTGTTACTTCCAGAAGAATATCCTGACTATATTTCGCTGCCTAATGATGTTTATGTTGTCGAAGATGGCAACCATCGATCGGTAGCGTTGGCTATAAGATTTCTGCAGGGAGAAGACCTTCTATCTGATGTTATTGTTACCGTCTACAGAGGCAGAGTTTTGTAATAGCTATCCAATACTTTCTAGTATATATGTTCTAACCAACCTCAGACCGGCGCACAAAATTAAAACCTGGATAAACTATCCGGGTTTTAATTTTGAGTGCCGGGAGAATGACACCTGCGTGTCATTCGTAAGGGTTCGAAAGTCGGAGCGATGTCCCGACGACCTCCAAAGGAGTCGGGGCCGCGAGACTGGGGCCGAGGCGTAGGTGAACACATGCAAGCGAAGCGAGCAGAGTACGCATACGACCGTGGCCGAACATACCTTCCCGGCGCACACATACAAAACTCCATAGAAATATGGGGTTTTGTTGTATATAGTGGAATGAAGTTCGAACTATTAAGCCAGGTTTACACACAGGGTATAAATTCTTGGGATTGCCGAATAAATTTGTGATATACTAAATAGGCCAGAATTATTCATTAATCTAAATTTATATATGGGAATGGAAAAATCTTATCAAACAGAATCTACTCAACAAGCAATAGATAGGCAAAAGGACGTATTCAATGTTACTGCAGGAATGTTACAAGAACAAATGCCTAGTGCAGATATTTCATTTGAAGGTCTGGATGGTGGAGGACCAGAAGGTTTGGCACAGCTTTTTAGTAGCGTCAAAGATAAAACCGTACTATTAAACAGTCTTGGAAATTTAAAAAATGAGGAATGGGATCAATACAAAAAAGAAGTAGAGGAATTAGAGACTACGGTAACACAGGAAATGTTGAATAAACTTCCAATAAATAGTCAAGTTCATTTTACTTTTATACTTGCAGCGGCAAAAAAACACCTAGAGAGTCATTTTAAGGCTAAGACAGGAATGGCTAGCAATTAGTTGAGATACTTACTTTCAAAGTATTTTACTATAATAAGCCTTCGAAAAAGCCCATATTTATGGGCTTTTTCGATATATTCGAGGTCTTTTATAGAGAAAGGAGGTCCTGTGCTAGCTCTGCTAATTAAACACATATACTTGACAAAATATAATAAATAAAGTAATATACTTATAATTCTTTAAATCCGTATAGTTCTCTGTTCTGTTATTATATTTACCAATCCGACGGCGGATCATGGCGCTTTGATGCCTGAACAGAGAACTCTACTACATACAAAATAAAAATCATTTTTAAAACAAAAAAACCGGCCTAAAAACCGGAAAAAACTAGTTAATTCAATGAAAAAAGTATTAGCGATTTTGATCGCCGTTATTTCAAACTTATTAGCGCCCCATGTGAGTGCGCAAAACCCAATTACTGCAACAACCTTGACTGGCTATGACTTTCGTCAGCTCGAATCATCTATTCAACTGGGTAGAGGAAACTACCCCTTTAATATCGGAATCCGATATAAATATAAGCTTTCTGACACTACGTGGTACAATGAGGGATCATTTACGGTTTTCCAACCTGGCATATATTACACAAATGCTTGTATTAAAGATTCAAGCGAAGTAATCGCTCAATGGATTGTGAGTGACATTCAAGACTCAATTTACACTTCAAACGTTATGTCAACACAGATGCCAAAAGCTGTTAGAAATTTATCCGACTCTTACGGGAACAATATTGCTTTTAAATTAATTGAAAAGCAAAACTGCATTCGTGATTCTGGTAAAATTTGTAGCACACGCTCAATTGGCGATCAAGCAAAACTGCAGTCTTTGACATTTCGCGAGTATAGCCAAATCCCCAGTTTGAATTCAATTATAATTACAAAAAACAGGCTTCCTTATGCAAAATTAAAGAAAGTTGGACCTGGGGCAATAAGCGGAACGCTAATATATGTTATGGATGTTGATTCATCCATGGCTATAAGCTATGGCGACACGCTTTCGACTTTTGTTGTTGTAAACCAAAATTACCTTAATACACAATGGGGAATTAGTTTGGCTATAGACAACATCCAGGCAGTGCAACCAATTATAGGTTGGAACAACCTTAACAGTTGTGCACCGATTGCAGAAATTGAAACCAGTTGCTACGATGTGGTAGTACCAGCACCTATAGTGAAATTTTCTGCACCAAACGCAGCTGTAATAGGTGATAGCTTGCCCATTACGGTAAACACAAGCCAATCAATTTGGGTAGTTGTTCGTGATTCTCAAATTTGGGTGCCAATAGGTGAAAAGAAGTTCAATGTTTGGGCAGGTGACTGCTCGTATCCTCAAAACTTTCAAGTACAGTGGAATAATTTTACATACGACGGGGATACGGTGTTGAAAGTCAACATCATTAATCCATTCGAGGTAATTTTTATGCCGGGTACGACTAATTGTAAAATGAGTTTTAATCTAAACCCTCTGGCTTTTGGTCGTGGATTTACTGGTAAATACTTGCTCTATGAGCAAGGTAGCTCCAGGGCGATTGATTCACTTCAAACAGGTGGCATGTTTCAGCTTCAAAAACTGGGCTTGAAACCCAGTACGTACTATTATCTGATTGGAAAATATAGTAGAGCTGGCGGTTCGTTTGAGGATGGCTGCATTGATTTGTCCTTTGAAACTTCGCCATGTGGCGGGGTGAGTATCAACGGAACAAAGCCTGTTGTAGGAAATAACGATAGCACAGACCTAATCATTGAGTACCCAAAGTTTATGGTCAACAGTATTGTGACCATAAATGCCAAAGTGGTGTTATTGGTTGGGGGGGTAGAAATGTTGGATAACCAGCTCCCAAACACCACCATGATGGTGAGGGTTGCTCGTACAGCAACAGTAAAGGTTATCTGGCCCTGTGGTCAGGCGATCTACGGCACAACCGCAATCGCTGAAACAGGTTTGGAAAAGATTAAAGTATTCCCAAACCCTACAAACGATGTTTTGAATTTAACCTTTGAAGGTGAAAACTTTACAGTGCAAGTCTCAGACTTGCTCGGTAGAACAGTACTTGAGGGTAAAAATGAAAAAGTTTTAAATGTTTCAGCCTTGCCAACTGGACAATATTTACTGAGAATTTTAGACCAAAAAGGCAAATTGGTCGCAAGGGAAAAATTTGTGAAGGTTAATTAACTTTCATGAGTTTCAACCAAAAAAACCGCTTAGGAAGTATGTAATATTTTTACATATCACTAGGCGGTTTTTCTAATATATATGTTCTAACCAACCTCAGACCGGCGCACAGGACTGCAATTTGCTTATGAGAAGGTGCAGATGTAACTGAAATCTCCTTGTCTGTAAGGGTATTTTTAGGATACAATCTATTCCAAAAATCCACATCATCAAATCCGCTTTGAATTGTACCACTACTGGTGTACTATAAACATATATGCTTCTTCTTCTCACACATCTAATGCAACAATTACTAGAATGTATTAGAATGAGAAAATATGAAAAAACATCACATTTGTCTTTCAAAAAAAGACAGAGAAAGGATAGAATTCTTGCTTCAAAGCAGTGTTTCTCCTGCTGAAA